>JACQGQ010000054.1 GCA_016199495.1 Chloroflexota bacterium | reverse complement strand
CCGGTTCGAATCCGGTATGCGCTACCAACTGCTTGCTATACATACAATTGCTTCAATTGATGGTATAGTATAATCTAACCCTCAGACTACAAACGCTATAACAAAGGCAAAGGAACCAATGCTTATAGATAAATGCAAGGTCTGGCTAAGTAAGAATTGGCTAACAGTACTAGTTGCTGTGCTATTGGCTAGTGCCACGTTTGTCATAGGATGGTCTGGAGGACGCTCTTCGTTAGTTCCGCAATTAGAGGAAATAGCAGATAAATACAAGGAAATAAAAGATACATACGAGCAGCTAAAAACCACGAATGCAGCATCTCTAATAGAGCGACAAGAGGGGAATTTTAAACCCAGCGGGGAAGTCAGTTACACAAAGAAATATCAAATTGATACATCCCACATAGCAGCTGCGAAGATAGCACTGGGAAAAGGAGAAGTATTTGAAGGTCGCCTATCTCTCCAGCACGGAGCTATCATATTCTGGATAGACGACCCTATGTGGCGTAAGGTGGTAGATGCTGGCCGGGTTGAGGGAGTATACGAATTCGCTTTTACTGCTGAAGTATCTGGCGATTATCTGATAGTTTTTGACGATAAAGAAGGCAAGCTTATCGTCTATCTTGAATATAACAGTCCCGCGTCTTTACGTGATGCCAGCGTCGATTATGCTCTACCCACTTTCTCGCCACCCTGAAGCTAAAAAACTATTTTGGGCTTGCGGATTTTCTCTGTCTAACAATTTAACTATAACAGTCCGTCACCCGATAATAGCCTCTTCACGCAACAACCATGCCCCCACCTCTTCCACGGTAACCTTAACAACAGCATAAACCTTGACCCCTCGCGGTTCAAATTCAGCCGAGATGGCATCAAACAGGGTACCACTATCAAGAACCTCTGCTTTCCCCCAGATGCGACAACCCTTGAGGGAGGAACGGTGCATGATTACGGCAAATAGCTGAGGATTCTCTTTCAGGTTCGCCTCAACGCGGCGTGTCCCCATATTGACAAAGACGACGTGTTCATCATCCAGAACCCGAACATCAGGCAGAATTCGAAAAGTCCCTCTGGGCGAGACATGTGGTATCCCTGCCTTACTCGCCGTCGCTATCGACACTGCTCCGAACTCACTGATAATTGCCTTCACCTCTTCACTTAGCTTCACCATTTAAGAATTTCCTCCTCAGTAGTAGAAACTATAGCATAAACATCCTGAAAAGTAGGTACTGTTCGGTTTTGGTTGGTGGTGTCATCGCGAGACCATTCCGCCACAGGCGGAAGGCGAAACAATCCGCATTCCACAAGTTACAGACGGATTGCTTCGTCGCTACGCTGCTCGCAATAACAAATAAAACCTCACAACCAGATAGCTAAAAGATGAACATCCGGGCGGCCGCTTCGGCCAGGTTCATTATGTAGCCGGGGATAATGCCAAGGAGCAGGACCGCCAAACAGGCAAGGAATAGAGCCAGCCGCAATGCCCCGGAAGAGGGCACCTTTGTCTCGGAGGCTGGTTCGCCAAACCACATCACCTTGACTACCCGCAGGTAGTAGTAAGCGGAGATGACGCTGTTGAGCACGGCAATAATAACCAGCCACAGCAAGCCATACTGCACGGCACCGCTAAAAATGTAGAACTTAGCCATAAAGCCGGCGGCCGGTGGCATGCCGATAAGGGAGATAAGAGATAAGGACAGGGCTAAAGCCAGCACTGGTGCCCGCTTAATCATGCCGGAAAAGTCTTGGATAAGGTCACTATCAAGCTTATTTGAGATAGCGATAATGGCAATGAAGGCGCCCAGGTTAGCCACGGCATAGCCCGCCAGAAAGAAGAGGACACCGCTTCGCCCCAGAACGGCGGCGGCGGGCGCAATGCCCACAGTTGCCAGTCCCACCATCAGGTAGCCCGCCTGGGCGATGCTGGAGTAACCTAACATACGTTTAATGTTGGTCTGGGGAAGGGCGGCCACGTTACCCACGGTCATACCGATAGCGGCCAGCACGGCGAAGATTAGCCCCCAGTTCAGACTCAGCCACTCTGGAAGCCCGAAGGCAGAGGAGAAAACCCGCAGGATAATGGCAAAGCCGGCCGCCTTGCTGCCGACAGAAAGGTAGGCAGTGATTGGCGTCGGCGCTCCCTCATAGACATCGGGCACCCACATGTGGAAGGGAACGGCCGCCACCTTGAAGCCAAAACCAGCTATCAGCAAGACGATACCTAAAATAAGCCCCGGATTAGCCATGATATCAGTCGAGGATGTGGCCGCAATTGCTCCGTGTATTTGCCCTAGCTGCGTCTTACCGCTAAAGCCAAAAACCAACGCCATCCCATAGAGCAGCACTGCCGAGGCGATGGCACCCAGCAGCAAGTATTTCAGTGAAGCTTCAGTGGATTTAGGGTCTTTGAGAAAGCCGACCAGCACATAGAGGGAGATGCTGGTCAGCTCTAAAGCAACATAAATGGAGATTAGTTCGGTGGTCGCTGCCATCAGCATCATCCCCAGCGTCGACAGCAGCACCAGGGCATAGTATTCACCCTGAAAGTGAGCCAGCTTGTGGGCATAATCCACCGAGGCCAGAATAACCAGAGCGGCAATACCGAGGAAGAGCAGCTTGAAGAAGAGGGCAAAGCTATCTACCGCCAGCATATCATTGAAGATAGCCTGAGGACTGCCTCCCCACATCGCTATCGTGAAGCCAGCGGATACTACCAAGCCAAGCAGGCTGATTACTGCCAGTACTCCCTTTCGCTGGACAAAAAAGTCAAGCAGGATTACGGCGATGGCGAAGGCAGCCAGGCTCATCTCTGGTATAAAAAGCTCAAGGTTCACAATCCACTCCTTTAGCCACCTAAGAAGCTTATTATCGGTGAAATGCCAAGCTTGATAATATCGGTCACGATTGCCGGATAGATACCGACCAGCATAATCAGCGCCACGAAGGCAAACATGTAGACTCTTTCCAGAACATCAGCATCCTTGACAGCGTGATATTGCTCCAGTACCGGGCCATAGAATACCCGTTGTAACATCCACAGGATATAGCCGGCGGCAACGACGACACCAAGCACCGTTAAGATGGTGTAAACCTGGATACCGCTAACAATGGTACTCGAGAAACTACCAACAAAGACCAGAAACTCGGCGGCAAAGCCGCTGGTCGTCGGCAGCCCCAGCCCGCCTAATCCGGCTACTGAGAAGACAACGGCGATAATCGGTATCTGCCGTGCCAGGCCGCCAAGCTTGTTCAGGTCACGCTCACCGACATTATGTATCACCAGACCGGCCATGGCAAACAGAAGCCCGGTAATAAGGCCATGACTGACCATCTGTAAGGCGGCTCCAGTCAGGCTGACCTGACCCAGGGCAAAAATACCAAGGAGGACAAAGCCCATGTGGCTGACACTACTATAAGCGATTAACCTCTTGAGGTCGGTCTGTCTCAAGGTTATGGCAGCCCCGTAGAGGACACTAATCACCGCCAGTGTTACCAGCAGCGGGGCGTAGTCCCTGGCAACCTGCGGGAAGATACTGACGACGATACGAATCATCCCGTAGCCACCCATCTTGATTAGCGCTCCGGCCAGCATCACGCTCCCCGCCGTCGGGGCATCAGTATGGGCATCAGGCAGCCAGGTGTGCAGTGGCACCACCGGCAGCTTGACGGCAAAGCCAGCTAACAGCAGGAAAAAGATAGCCGCCTGAGGAATAACGGTAACCAATGGGACAAGCCCCTGCTGGGCTATATCCACCATACTTAAGCTGTGGGGCTCGGTGGTGAAGTAGAGGCTGAGGATGCCAGCCAGCATCAAGGCACTGCCAGATAAGGTATAAACAACGTACTTTATCGCCGAGTATTCTTTTCTGCCTGAGCCCCAGACAGAAATTAGAAAATACATCGGAATAATCTCAATCTCCCAGAAGACAAAGAACAGCAGCAGGTCAAGAGAAGCAAACACCCCCAGAATGCTTGTTTCCAGAAGCAGCAGCCAGGCAAAATATTCACGAACCCGGAGGTCAATCTTCCACGAGATGAGCACCACCATGAAACCAAGGAAAGCGGTCAGTAGTACCAGGGGCAGGCTCAGGCCATCGACACCCAGGTGGTAGAAGGCATTAAGCGGGGCAATCCAGGGTATCTTTTCCTGGAACTGAAATCCCCCGGCGGCTCTATCAAAACGATAAAAAACGCCAATTGCAGCCAGCAGGGGAAGAAAGGTAAAAATAGCTGCCAGGTATTTCGTTAGTCTCGGGCGGCCACCGGAAAAAAGGGCAATGATAATCGCCCCGACCACTGGTAGAAAAACTATGGTTGAAAGATAATTAAACAATTACACTTACCCCTTTTCAACCAGAGAAATACAAAACCAGGATAATCGCCAGAATACCGATACCAAAAGCCAGCCCGTAGAGCTGCAACTGTCCGGTCTGTAGCCGCCGCATAGTTTCGCCCCCGTCTAGGGCGCTACCAGCCACCCCGTTGACGGCGCCGTCGACGACATAAGTATCAATTTGCTGTAAGCCGGCGAAAATCCCCTTGAGTAAAACCACTTTTACGATGATATTTTCATAAAGCTCATCAAACCAGTATTTCTCGTAGAACAGGGTGTAAAGTGGTCGGAAAATACTGCCGATTCGCTCTGCCGATACCCATTTGGTGCTATACATGGCATAGGCGAGCAGAATGCCCGAACCAGCCATTATCAGTGATACCCAAGGCAAGGAATGTGTCAGAATACCGAAAAAGCCTGCGACAAAGCTACGTGTCTCACCATGCCCCATAAAAGAGTCGAATTGCCCGCTAACATTCCACCAGCCGGAAACAACCGCCAGAACGGCCAGAATGACCATCGGTGCCACCATTACCGGCGGTGATTCGTGAGGATGGCGATGAGCCTCAGGGTCACCGCCGCGGTACTCCCCACCGAAGGTAAGGAAGATGACACGGAACATATAGAAAGCCGTCATAAAGACAGTTATCATCGCCAGGTAGCCCAGTATCGGCTGGTGTTCCAGGGCAAGGACGACAATCTCATCCTTACTCCAGAAGCCAGCCAGTGGCCAGATACCAGCCAGACTCAGCGAAGCGATAAGAAAAGTGGCGTACGTCCACGGCATTACCCGGCGCAAGCCACCCATCAAGCGCATATCAAATGTCCCCGTGGCATGGTTAACACTACCGGCGCCGAGAAAGAGCAGTGCCTTAAAGAAGGCGTGGTTGAAGAGGTGGAAGATGCCAACAGCGACCCCGCCAACACCCAACCCCAGCATCATGTAGCCGAGCTGGCTGATGGTAGAGT
>JACQGQ010000049.1 GCA_016199495.1 Chloroflexota bacterium | reverse complement strand
TCGAACCCCCGACCGGCGGTTTTGGAGACCGCTGCTCTACCAACTGAGCTACACTCCTAACCTTCAGTAACATCTTATCATAATTCCCGAAGAAAATTAACCCGGCTCAGGCCAGCTAACAGCTTCATCTAAGACGGCACAGTTCGCCTCGCGGGGCAGGCTACGTTCAGTGTGAACAAGGTGGTTCCAGGCAGATTTAGCTGTGAAGAATTCTGATTCGTCTCAGTGTTAAAAAACAGATAGAATCTCAATTTCGTAGTCAAGCATCTCTACTTCAAACCGACTATTGCTGACAAACTCGACTACTTTTGACAGGACTTCATTGGTTTGACGCTTATCATTACTGACACAGCAGATGCCAAGGGTAGCCAGTTGCCATAAATCCTGGTCGTCAACCTCAGCTACGGAAACATTGAATTTATCGGCTACCCGGCTGGTGATGGATTTCAACACCCGCCTTTTACCCTTGAGGGACTGATTCTCAGCTAAACGAAACCTGATTCGACAGACGCCGACATTCATGGCTTACCCAGTCGCCAATATACATCCTGCCCCTGGCCAAGTCAAGCCAGGCTCCACAGCAGACTCTGGCAAAACCTGAGCATAACATGAAGATACTACTCAAAAGGAGGGGTGCCCAATTGATAGGGAGAAGTTGCCAATTCCGGATAAAAGTGCTATAGTGCCCGCAAATGAGTACTTTCCTTAAATTAATTTTGGGGGGAGTGGTCGGTGGGGTGCTCCTTCTGGGGCGACCAGGGGTCGCCCTGGCTCACGATGATGACCTACATCTCACCGAGGGTTTTGTCCTCACTCCTCTCACCATCGCCATCTTCGGAGGAACGCTAGCTGGCATTTTCCTAACCGGTTTCTTACTCTGGAGATGGGCGTCGCGCTCCCTAAAAAGAAAGGAGGAAAGGGAACGGCGACTTCGGTCTTCTGGCTCTAAGGCAATGATAGCGGAAAGCCATGACATAAGAGAGGAGGGATGATTGTTATCGGCCACGGCTAAGTGGGGATTCGCTCTGATATTGGTGCTATTGCTGACCGGATGCGCTGACTGGTCAGAGTTCAGCCGGCGCGTTGAGAACCCATATCCCGGTGATGTGGCTGTGGTGGCTCGGGGTAATACTCTCTATGTTGCCCAGGGCTGCGCCGTGTGTCACGGGGAAAAGGGGGCAGGGAATGGCCCTGAGGCAGCCCGCCTCCCCGTGCCGCCGCCCGATTTCACCAATCGGGAGCGGATGATTACTCGCAGTGACCCAGATTTGTTCTGGGCTATCGTCCGCGGTCGGGAAAGGGGACAAATGCCGGCTTACGCGGAGAAACTCTCCGAGAATGAGATATGGGACCTGGTAAACTATTTGAGGAGTCTTTATCAGTAGATAGGGGCGGTGGTATTTGCTGGACAAGGAGGTAACAAGATGGACTTATCTACTAGGGGGCGTCAACCGTCCGGTGCAGGGCAAAACGGAGCCGCGCCGCTGATGGCGGTTTCCGGTAGCTGGTTGCAGATGATACAGCGCTTCAGCCGCAATGCCCGGCTGTTTCTCATCTATGCCCTTTTGGCCGATTTGGGCGTTGGCATCTGGCGGGTAATGTTCGCCCTCTACCTGCTGGCGGCCGGTTTCAACCTGGACTTCATCGGGCTCGTGGTCGCCACCAACTTACTCCTCCACGGCTTATTTGCTTTCCCGGCCGGACTCATCGCCGATAAGATGGGACGGAAGTTCGTCTTTATCGTCGCCTCTACCTCAGCCGTAGTCTTTCGGGCTTTTCTGCTCTTTACCCTCGACCCTCTCTGGGTCTTGATATTGATGGCTGGTTCCGGGATGGGCGATGGCTTCCATGCCGTGGCTTCAGGTCCCTTCATTATGGAAAATAGCCAGCCGGAGGAGAGGCCTCACCTCTTTGCCCTGCAAGCCAGTTTTCTCAATCTGTCGGCTTTCACCGGCGCCATGGCGGCTGGATTTCTACCCGCCTTCTGGGGTGGTATTTTGGGGGTTATCCCGGCCCATTATACGGCGGTGCGGTTGGCTCTGGTCATCTCCTTGCCCCTCACCCTGCTATCTCTGTTACCGCTCATCTTTTTGAGAGAGCACCGTCTACCCCAGGATATGATTGATAGCTTTGCCGAGCTCTTTACCCTGCGCAACATCCAGAGTCGCGGTATCATCGCACGGCTGGTGGTTTGTACCCTGGTTTACGGCTTGTTCTTCGGACTGGTCATTCCCTTTTTCAGCGTCTTTTTCCGAGAGGCTCATCTCTTGCCTTACCAGAGTGTGGGCACTATCATGGCGGCTGGCTTTATCGGGGCTGTGGTGGGCACCCTTGTCCTGGGCCCGCTGGTGACCCGGAAGTTCGGTAAAGCCCGAGGGATTTGGCTGGTGCTCTGGGTGGCGGCACCTTCGGTAGCCCTGATGGCCTATATGCCAGCTTTACCCCTGGTGGTGGTTTTCTTCCTTGTCAGCCGTGCCTTCTTTAGTATCTCGATGCCCCTGCGCAACCAGTTGGCTATGGAACTGGTGGTTACCAGGGAACGAGGCACGACCAATGGTCTCATTCACGGCGCGATGGACATCGTGGGTTCTCCGGCGGCCGCCCTGGCCGGAGTAATTCTGGCTAGTGGTAACTTCACTTTAACCTTTTCCATGGCGGCCGTATTGGTGGCTATCCCCGGCGTGTTGTATTACTATTTCTTCCACAAGCTCGAGGAGCGTCAGCTTCAGGTAAGGCTTGATGGCCAGCAGTTCCAGCCGCGCCCACGATTAGCCCTATAGATACTACCCATCGGTTTCTATCTATTCAAATAGTCTTTTGGTCAATAAAATCTCATTTTACTATTTCGAGATGATATTTCTTCATTGGCTTAATGACGGTAAAGCGAACTATATGGTTTCGCCCTCTACTAAGCTCTGGATGGGACTTGAACCACTGGTTTAGACTGCTCCCAATCCATCCATCCGCAGATTGGTTATGACAACGTGTTTCAATCTGAACCCCATCAGCCTCTAATTCTATAACAGTTATACCCGTCGGGAAAAAGCCCCTGTTCGCCGGCCGAATTGGGATATAGTATTCCATTGAAGCTGAAGGTGGTAGAACGACATCAATACTATCCTCTGTGCTTTTCCTCGGTATCAGCTCTATCCCCTTTTTCTCGCTATTGAATATCTCCTGGGCCTCTTTTGGTGTGGCACTTTGGTGAACAAGAGCACGTATTCCCTTAATCATGGCTACCGGAAAGTCATTTTGCCAGATGTTTCTGCCCAGATTAACGCCGATGGCGCCCTTCTGCATGCCGTCATAGACAAACTCAAACACCTCAAGTTCAGTATCAACCTGGGGCCCACCGGCCATAATCACGGGAACGGGACAACCCCCGGATACCTTTTCAAAGTCCTGACACCAGTAGGTTTTGACCACGCGCGCCCCTAACTCAGCGGCGATGCGAGAGGACAAAGAGAGATAGCGGGCGTCTCGTTTTTCCAGCTCCCGGCCAACAGCGGTAACCGCCATGACCGGTATGCCGTACCTTTCACCCTCATCGACCAGCTTGGATAGGTTTAACAGCGATTCTTTTTCATAGTCGCTGCCGACAAAGATAGAAATGCCGACGGCGGAAGCATTAAGGCGGATAGCCTCCTCCATAGAGGTGGTAATCCCTTCATTAGCCAGGTCTTTCCCCACCATACTGGTGCCACCAGACACCCGGAGAACAATCGGTCTGGTGTTATCGGGGTCTACCGAGGAGCGTAACACGCCTCTGGTAATGAAGAGGGCATCAGCATAAGGCAGGAGTGGCTCAATAGTTTTACGTGGTTCTTCCAATTTTGTGGTGGGACCCTGAAAGTAGCCATGGTCTACTGGCAAGAAGAGAGCGTGCCCATCTGATTGGATAAGTTGTGCCATACGGTTTGCCATTCCCCAGTCCATCCGCTAATCCTCCTTCCTGAATTTATGACTTATTGCCCGGTGGTAAAAGAGCCAGCACCACCAGTTTTTTTATTATACTATAAGAGGCAAACTAATTTCTCGTTGCCACGTTTAGCCAATGCCTGACAGTCATCCCGTCCGGCTAGCAGGTAAAAATTCTATAATGCCGAAGCTGTTTAAAAATAAAGGTTGAAATTTCCTAAAAAGTCTTCATCAACCCCTCACCCTTTATCCCTCTCCCCTGATAAGGGGAGAGGGAGGAGGATTTTCTTAAAGGGGCTCTGCCCCTTTAAGACCCCGTGATAAGGGAAGGAGGAAATAGGAAAAGAGGAGCGAAGCTTCTCTTAAACACTTGACAATACCGAGGGGGAAAATTGAAGAGGTGAAGCCCCGAACATAATGGGAGAGTTAAAGAGAGGCGAAGCCTCTCTTAGCAAAAATCTTCCCCCTCTTCCTTGAGGGAGAGGAGGATAAAGGGGGTGAGGGTGTTAGTCATTGAAAGGACTATGACAGGCGAGAGGAGCGGCGGACAGACCCAAAAGCTGAAACTAAAATCGAGCCTTTTCCAGAGCGGGCACATGCTTGTTCCGCGGCGATACTCTTCATTTGATAGCTCCGGCCACTCATCAGCTACGGCATTGACCGGCGCTGGTGGGGTGTGTTACTCTCATTCAGGCTGGCTTCAGGTTTCTTCAGGTGCCCGGATGAGTATGGAAGTCGGAGAGCGGAGCCAACCGGCCAGGCATGACAGGCATGGTTGAGAAAGGGTGGGGAGAGTAGATTGGATTCCTTTGAGAGACAATGGCAGCGCTGGTTTCCTGAAGAGAGGGACAAGGAGCCAACCCCCCCTGCCCCGGGCGGATGGACGACGGCCCGGGTGTTCCTGGTGCTGGTTGGGGCTTTAGCCCTATTTATTCTCATCAGTGTCCTGAAGGGGTTCTATACTGAGTGGCTCTGGTTCAGCAGCCTGGGCTATGGCGATGTTTATGCCACTATTCTGCGGGCTAAAGTAATAATCTTTTTCTCGGCGGCCATCATCTTCTGCCTGTTGTTCCTGGGTAATCTGCTGCTGGCAACGCGTCTGGCACCCAAGACGGAATCACACTTTTGGCCCTGGGCAATAGTGCGCCGGCTTCAATCGATACTCAGGTTGAATGTAATCCTGGGAACAGCCCTGCTCGCTCTGATATTCGGCATGGTGGCTCAGGGTAACTGGCTGGTTGTGCTTCGCTTCTTCAACCGGCAGTCTTTTGGCATTGTCGACCCCGTTTTCTACCGGGACGTTGGCTTCTATGTTTTCTCGCTGCCTTTCCTTCACCTGCTACAAGGCTGGCTCGTAGGGGCGCTGATAATCACCCTTATTGCTAGTGCCGGGGTATATTTCTTAAGCTATGCGATGCAGCGGCTCAAATTCGACTTCACCCGGCCGGTGTTAGCTCATATCGGTGGCCTGTTCATCGTCATTAGTGGTCTTTTTGCCTGGGGTTACTGGCTCGGTATCTGGGAACTGGTCTTCTCGGAACGGGGAGTAGTCTTCGGCGCCAGCTATGCTGATATGCACGCCAGACTGCCGGCACAGTGGATGCTGATAGCGGTAATGGTCATCCTTAGCGCGATTATTCTGGTCTCCATATCGAGACGTAACTACCGTTTGCCCCTCTATGGTATTGCGGGCTGGATAGCAGTGGCTATCCTCGCTGCTGGTATCTACCCGGCTCTGGTGCGGCGTTTTCAGGTGGAACCTAACGAGCTGGTCAGGGAGACGCCATATATCGAGTACAACATTCAGTTTACCAGGGAGGCATTCGCCCTGAACCGGGTTGAGGAACAGCCATTTCCGGCGGAGGATACGCTAACCTCCCAGGATATAGCCCAGAATGAGATGACCATCAACAACATCCGGCTCTGGGACCACCGCCCGCTAAAGGACACCTATAACCAGATTCAGTCCTTTAGGCTCTATTATGACTTGGACAACATCGATTCCGACCGCTATATCATTGACGGCGAGTACCGTCAGGTCATGCTGTCAGCCCGGGAATTATCGGCGGAGAAATTAGCCGGGCAGGCGCAGACCTGGGTCAACCGCAAACTACAGTTTACCCACGGCTATGGTGTCGTCCTCAGCCCGGTTAACGAAGTTACAACTCAGGGGCTGCCCAATTTATTCCTGAAGGATATACCTCCCGTGGGCAAGTTTACCATAGAGCGGCCGCAGATATACTTCGGGGAAAAGACCAATGATTATGTGATTGTGAAAGCAAAAACCCAGGAGTTCGACTATCCCAGCGGGGATGAGAATGTCTACGGTCGCTATGAAGGCAAGGATGGGATTAGTCTGGATGGTTTCCTGCGGCGGTTGGCCTATGCCTGGCAATTGGGTGATTTTAATATCCTCATCAGCAGTGAGTTGAATCCCGAGAGCCGGGTACTCTACTACCGTAACATCGGGGAGAGGGTGAACCACCTGGCACCATTTTTGGAGTTGGACGATGACCCTTATCTGGTAGTGTTCGCTGGCCGGTTATTATGGATACAGGACGCCTATACTACCAGTGACCGCTTTCCCTATTCTGAGCCGCTGGGCGGTGGGCTAAACTACATCCGCAACAGTGCTAAGGCAGTTATTGATGCCTACGATGGCACAGTGACCTTCTATATCACTGAACCGGAGGATGCTTTGTTACGAACCTATCAGGCTATCTTTCCCGGGCTCTTCGTTCCCATCGAGCAGATGCCTGAGTCCTTGCGGGTTCACCTGCGCTATCCCTTGGACCTGTTCAATATTCAGGCGGCGGTTTACCAGACTTACCATATGGAGAATGCCCGGGTATTCTACAATAAGGAAGACCTGTGGACAATACCCAGAGAACTCTATTTTGGCAGAGAACAGTCGCTCGAACCGTACTACATTACTATGCGTCTGCCCGAAGGGGAGAAAGAGGAGTTTCTGCTCATGCTGCCCTTCACCCCGGTCAACAAGAATAATACCATTGGCTGGCTGGCCGCCCGTAGTGATGGCGAAAACTACGGAAAACTACTTGCCTACCTTTTCTCCAAGGAACGGCTGGTCTACGGTCCCAGTCAGATAGAGAACCGCATCGGCCAGGATACCACTATCACGGAACAGCTTGCCCTGTGGAGTCGCGGCGGTTCCCGGGTCATCCGCGGCAACCTGCTGCTGATTCCCTTAGGTAAGTCTATCCTGTACGTCGAGCCGGTCTTCCTCCAGGCTGAGGACGGAGGACTGCCTGAGCTGAAGCGAGTTATCGTCGCTGCCGGCGAACAGATAGCTATGGCGCCTACACTCAAGGAAAGTCTCAAGGCTATCTTTGGTACTGAAGCACCACCGACCGCACCTGTAGTCACACCGCCAGCTCCACGGGCACCAGAAAAGCCGATAGCTACTGACATCGCTAACCTGATTGACCAGGCTCAGCAGCACTATAACCAGGCTCAGCAGTACCTCAAGGCCGGAGACTGGGCTGGCTATGGAAAAGAGCTGGAGGCACTGAAGGCAGTGCTGAATAAGCTGGCAGAACTGGCGACTGAAGAGAAAAGATGAGGCTTACTTTGCCTGCCGGGGTCGTGCTAGTAATGTCGCTGGCGCCCTTCTTAGACACCCGGCTGAGGCTCTTCTGCCCACCCCCTCACCAGCCCCTCCTCGCCTTTTTTGGAGCTTACTTCCCCATCCAGTCGGGCATCATGGAGGTGCTGGAGGATTGCTTTCATCCGGGGGCCGGGGGCGATGCCGAGCTTTTGCAGGTCGTTGCCGCTAAGGGTGGGCCTGACATAGCGGAGCCTGGTGAGGAAGGTTTGGATGTGCCGGCGGGCTACCGGGGAATCGGCGGCTAGAGAATTAGCTGTAATTGCCGTCGAGGAGTAATCGTGCAGGAGGGCATAAATACGGCTCGGTGCCAGTTCCGGGTCAGCCAGCAACCCAAGTTTGGCTTTGAGGCTATTGGCATCTCGCAGGGTTTGCGCCAGTGATTTTCTTAACCTGAGGTGCGAAATCAGGCCTTCAGTCTCTTCGCCGCTCAGCCGATAAGCCAAAAGCGCCAGGTAGAGTGCCGCCAGTGGCAAGTTTGAAAAACGAGCCTGCCCGAATTTCTCAGCCAGCCAGTTATCACCCTTCAGCCCGGGATGCAGCTTGCTCAGCACCTTTAGCTCGTCAGCGTGACGGAGGCTTTTCTCCGGGAATGCCTCTTTTAAGATAAGTTCCAGCTCATGGCGTATCCGGTCGCCGCTGATAGTATCGAGCAGAGGTATATCTCGCCTGAGCAGCCGCAGGGTATTTGGCTCGAACTGGAAGTCCAGCCGCTGCTCGTAACGCAGACCGCGCCAGATACGTGTAGCATCGTCAATAAAGCTTTTGTCGTGCAGGATACGGATAAGCTTGTGCTCAAGGTCATTCCTGCCCCCATAGGGGTCAAGCAATTGCCCATAGCGGCTGGAGGTAAGCGCAATTGCCATACTATTGATGGTGAAGTCACGGCGGAAAAGGTCCATATCAATAGAACCCGGTTGCACCGTGGGCAGGGCTCCGGGTCGGGCGTAGGTTTCGGAGCGGGCCGTGATTAAATCAATGTTCCATTTATTCCAGCGGAGTGTCGCCGTACGGAAACGGGGATGGGTGGTGATTTCCCCCCGGGTGCTATCGGCTAAGCGCCGCGCCAGCTTGATGGCATCACCTTCGACCACCAGGTCAAGGTCGAGGTTAGTTCGTCCCAGGAGCAGGTCGCGCACCCCACCGCCGACAAGGTAGAGGCTCTGCCCTTGACTGGCCGCAGCCAGCCCGGCTTGTTGCATAAAGCCGACCAGCCCGGCTGGTAGCTGTTTTTCTATCTGGCGGGATAAGTTAATAATCTCAGGCATTTTTCCCCAGCTAATGTTATGTAGCCTGAATTATAGCACAGCTTGTTATCGAGTTCATTTCGTGTTGACCGTATTGCCATTTGCTACTGTTGTCTTTTATAATGAAATTGAGTAGGCTATGAAAGTAGTTTCGATTGTGGGGATGGCTGGCGCCGGCAAATCAGAGGTGGCTGAGCTATTTCAGCAGAGTGGCTTTACCAGGATAAGGTTCGGCGATGTCACCGACCAGGAAATAAAGAAGCGGGGTCTGGAGCTAAACGAGAAGAATGAGCGCTACGTTAGAGAGCTGCTGCGGCAGGAGCAGGGCATGGATGCCTATGCCAGGCTGAATCTGCCCAGAATTGATTCCGTCCTGAAATACTCCGATGTGGTCATTGATGGGCTCTATTCGTGGGAGGAATATCTCTTTCTCAGGGAGCATTACGGAGCAGGTTTTTCTCTGGTAGCGGTTTGGGCATCGCCGCAGGTAAGGCATCGCCGGCTGGCCACCAGGTCAAACCGTAGCCTGACGCCGGAAGAGGCTGCCGGCCGGGATAGGGCGGAAATTGAGAATAGCAACAAGGGTGGGCCGATTGCTCTGGCCGATTTTACCATTATCAACGAATCTTCTCTGGATGATTTGGAGACGGAAGTAACGAAAATAATCAAATGGATAAACGAGTGAAAATGGATAAACGAGTGAATAAGAAGATAAAGAAACTAGACAGAATAGATACGGATGAGTATTTTCTGAAGATGGCCTCGGTGGTGGCTGAGCGCTCGACCTGCCGCCGGCACAATATCGGTGCCGTGGCGGTGAGAGACAAGCACATACTGGCTACCGGCTACAACGGCGCTCCGGCGGGGCTCAAGGACTGCCTGGAGCTGGGCTGCCTGAGAGACGAGCTGGGGATACCATCAGGAGAAAGACATGAAATCTGCCGGGCGGTTCATGCCGAGCAAAATGTCATCATCCAGGCAGCTCTCTACGGCACCAGCATTGAGGGTGCCACTATTTACTGTACCCATACACCTTGCCTCATATGTGCCAAAATGCTGGTGAACGCCAGAATTAAACGCTTTGTTAGCTTTGGGCAGTACAATGTCAGTGCCTATGACGCTTTTCTGAATTTGAAGGGCTTTGCTGGAATGTTTGAGGATGCGGGTATAAAACTTGACATCAAGGAAAGGCCCTCCTCTCAGGTCAGCTATCTGGATTAGCCCGTAACCAATATCCGGGATAGGTCCAGGATGTAAATGATGACCATCTTATTTGTCTGTGTGCATAATTCAGGCAGGAGCCAGATGGCTGAGGCATTCCTGAACAAATTAGCTGCGGGTCGGGTAAGAGCTATTTCGGCCGGTACTGAGCCGGCAGAAGCCGTAAACCCGATGGTAGTAAAAGTAATGAGTGAACTCGGCATAGATATCAGCCATCAGAAGCCTAAGAAGCTTACTCTTGAGATGATTGAGCAGGCCGATAAAGTGATTACCATGGGCTGTGGCGTGGATGAAGTATGCCCGGGAACCTTTGTGGAGACGGAGGACTGGGGTATTGATGACCCTAGAGGAAAGCCTCTACAGAAAGTTAGGGAGATAAGAGACCAAATTCAGGTCAGGGTATCGGGGTTGTTGACGGAAATATCGTACAGGTTGTTACTGCCTGGCGGCGTAGGTGTACAGGGGCTGGTTATCGGTGATGAGCCTGGTTTGCCGGGATAGTTCGGTTCTCAGGTGCTTGGGCAGGGAAAACATCCCTTGATGGCTCAGTCCGTCATAGCCTTTCAGGCGGTTGAGGGACCGGGCTGCAATCCTGTCGTCTATCTCGGCCGGTGATAATCGAAGCGGGTCGAGATTTAGTGAAGCAAGGCAAAATCCCCAGGCACCACCAAAGGCGGGAACATCCACCTGGTAAGGACAAACGATCGGGAAAACGCTTTTTAGCGTGTTATTAACTGAGGAAAAGTTTAATAGCTCGGTCAGGCTGGCCGACCCGGACTGAACGCTGATAATCCCGTTGCCGGTCAGCCGCTGACGCACCAGCTGATAAAATTCCCGAGTGTAAAGTAAATAAGCCGGCCCTTCTTCAATCGGCTCGGGTAAATCAATAATAATTATGTCAAAGGCTTCTCGGCATTTAGCCAGGTAATCCCTGGCATCAACGTAGTGAAGCTCGGTTCGTTTATCGGCAAAAGCCCCCCGGCTGTGGTCGGGCAGGAATCTTTTACAGGCAGCGATGACCTCGGCATCAATGTCAATCATCACGGCCCGCTTCACCGTATTATGGGACAATACCTCCCTTAAGGTAGCCCCTTCGCCACCACCGGCGATAAAGACCGTCTCCGCGCCGGGGTGAGTGAGCATTGCCGGCTGCACCAGGGCCTCGTGGTAGATGAACTCATCCACCTCACTGGACTGCATCTTGCCATCCAGCACCAGGCATTTGCCGAAGCTACCACTACGAAAAATCTCGATAGATTGGAACTTCGTCTGCCCGCGATAGAGCACCTCTTCGATGCGGTGCTGTTGGATAAAATTTTGGCTTACTCTATCGTAAAACCATTGAGCAGGGTCTGCATCCATAATCTCTATCCCGAACCGCCCTAGTCGGCGTCTAAAATCCCTCTCTGTATCTCTAAAATAGAATGGTTCTTGGCTCCAAGGCCTCTTATCAGTTTTTGCGCCGCCTTCCCCGGCTGGACAGAATCTCCGCAGGTGAAGATGTCAACGGCGGCATAGCCACATTCTGGCCAGGTATGAATAAACAGGTGGGATTCAGCAATGATAACCACCCCGCTGACCCCGTGGGGATTAAACTGGTGAAAGGATTCCCCCAGGATAGTCGCCCCGGCTTCAATAGCCGCCGCTGACAGCATACCTTTGAGAAGCTCCAAGTCGTTTAACACCTCCCGGTCGCAGTCCTTCAGTTCCAGTAGTAAATGTCTGCCTAGTGCATTCAATCACCTGCCCTCCTTAGAAAATTTTTTAACGTCCCTGGTCCCTAAGCCAAACCAGACACGAACCAGATTGTATAACAAAATGGTTATTTTAGCAATACGTGGTCAGTCAGGTTCTGTTTGCATTTGGTTGATTTTATTTGTCGTTACGGATTGCTTCGCCTTCCGTCTGTGGCGGAATGGTCTCGCAATGACACCACCAACCAAAACCGCACAGTACCGTCAGTCATATTGCCGGCATGGCCGAATCTCCTGATGCCGCCTTCCTGGCTGCCACTCGACGAAAATAAGCCCTGTGAGTATTTGACCCTTACAGGCTAATCACCTATTATTGACGCAGCCAAGACGGGCATATCCCCGAGATTGAACAAGGCAAGCTAGATTTAGATGAAAAAAATTGTTAACAGTGAACTGGTAACAGTAATAGCTATCATGTTTACGGGTGTTTTGTCTATAAGTGTCTTACAACCCGTTCTCCCTCTTTATCTGACCTCTATTGGAATCGCCCCTGCGGTCTTGGGTTTGATGTTTTCGGTAGCAATGATAGGCATGGTCATTGGCGAGAGTTCTGGAGGATGGATAGCCGATAGAGTGGGATTGAAACTTCCGCTGGGCGTGGGGACCTTTCTGTGTGCCCCAGTGGTGTTTTCCTTTATCCTCACCCGGAATATTCCAGCTATTTTCCTCATCTTTTTCATTTGGGGAATAGTCCGTGCCGCCATCTTTGGACCTGGCCGTGGCTATATCGGCAACACGGCGCCTCTTTCTAAGAAGGCTACCTTCATGGCTATCTTAGCCACCACCCTGGCTGTTTCGAGAAGTCTTGGCGCTCTCATGAGCGGCTTTGTGGCTGATACCTGGGGATATGATTGGAACTTCTTCATCTCCTCGGGAATTGCCCTCCTGGGCGGGGTCGCAGTCGTAAGAGGCTTGAGGAGAATCCCACTGGTAAAGCCTAGACTACCAGCAGCTTTGACCGCTCCCACTGCTGGGTCTGTGTCCCCAAAATTAACATATGGTTACCGCCCCTTTGCCTTTCAATGCACAGTAGCCGCTCTTAATTTCTTAGGGATAGGGACGATGACCTTTCTGCCACTTCTAGCTACCCAGGTGGTGGGAGTGAGGGCTACTGAGGTCGGTATCCTCTTTACCATCGGCGGGCTGGTCAATGCGGTGTCGCTTATACCGCTGGGAAGGCTAGCCGACCGAAAAGGGAAAAGGGTTTTAATGATACTGGGGCTACTCGTGTCAGCCGTCAGCCTGGCAGGACTAGCTTTTGCCAAAAGCTTCCCTTGGCTGATTATATCCGTGATTACCCACAGTTTAGGCGTAGCCATGTTCAGCCCAGCAGCCGTAGCCCTGCTATCAGACATTGTACCTACCCAGTGGCAAAGCACGGCCATAGGCATTTATGGAGGCTGCGAGGACATAGGGATAATTGCTGGCTTGGCTCTGGGGGGACTCGTCTGGAGCGCTTGGGGGCCACCCTCGACCTTCTTGATTGGTACTATAGCCTACGGTGTGGGAGCAACGATATGCTTCGGTTTCATAAGAGAGAAAAGGCTCAAGAAACCGAGCCAGATGAGCTAGCCTTTCTAGGCGGCTAAATCTAGAGGCGGTGGGGAGGTAGCTTTACTGAAAAAAATCCGAAGGACTTTTTCAGTAATCTCTCATAGTTCCATTTCATGAAGGTCGGCGGCTAATCGGAGCTTTGGTTCGGTAACAGACTGTACTTCTTGCGGTGTCACCGAAGGCGCCACTTCTTTAAGTAACAAGCCCTCAGGTGTGACCGCAATTACGGCCAGGTTAGTAATAATCAGGTTAACTACCCCCCTTCCGGTCAGCGGATAGGTGCATTCTTTCACTATTCTTGGGGCGCCTTTACGTGTCGTATGTTCCATAGTAATAATAACCTCTTTGACGGCGACAACCAGGTCCATACTGCCGCCAATGTTACCCACTTTCTTCTCCAGTATCATCCAATTTGCCAGGTCACCTTTTTCTGAGACCTGAAAGGCACCGAGCACAGCCACATCGATATACCCTCCCCTAATCATGGCAAAGGCATCGGCACTATTGAAGAAAGCGGCCCCGGGCTTCAGGGTTATCGGCTGTGCCCCGGCGTTAATAAGGTCAGGGTCTCTTTCGTTCTCATCAGCGATACGTCCGAAACCGAGGATGCCGTTCTCGGAATGAAATATAACTTCGACGTCTTCCGGGATAAAGCTTGATACCTGTGTTGGCAGACCGATGCCAAGGTTGACGTAATCGCCGTCTTTAAGCTCTTTAGCTGCCCGCATCGCAATTAGTTCTCTACTCAAACCTGACTTCATATTTTTCTCCTTTTACTACCCGATTCACGTAGATACCCGGTGTGATAACAGTCTCCGGGTCCAGCTCGCCGGTTTCCACGACCTCATCAACCTCGGCGATGGTAATCCTGGCGGCGGTCGCCATCACCGGATTGAAATTCCGGGCAGTCAGACGATAGGTCAGATTTCCCATTTTGTCGGCTTTATGTGCTTTGATTAAAGCAAAATCGGCGGCGAGAGCGAGCTCAAGCAGGTATTCTTTACCATTAAAGCTCCTCTTCTCCTTCCCATTTTCAACAACCGTGCCCACTCCGGTAGGGGTGTAGAAACCGGCGATACCGGCGCCACCGGCTCGAATCCTCTCAACAAACGTGCCTTGTGGTATTATCTCGAGTTCAACCTCTCCCTTCAAGTATTGCTCCTCAAAGGGACTGACGAACCAGGGATAAACAGGATAGGAGGCTATTACCTTCTTTATCTGCCGGTTCTTGACCAGAACCGCCAGGTCTATATTTGCCAGCCGGCCACCGGCGTTATTAATTATGGCGGTGATATTCTTTGTCCCCTTGTGGCGCAAGGCTCTAATGAGGGTAAAGGGAATACCGCTTACCCCAAAGCCACCGAACATGATGGTGCTGCCATCAGTGACATCGGCAACGGCCTCTTGCGCACTGGAAACTACCTTGTCCATGCTTCTATTCCCTGTCGATGAGCCGGGGAGCGCCTATCCGGATAAAGGCGATTACCTGGTTGGTTGTTAATTCTGCCCCTAGCTGTCCAGCCCCAACCCTTTATATAGTGCCGGAAAATCGAAGTGCTGCTCCATAATCTCGGTAAGCTTCGCTAGCTTATTATCCTGGTTAAATCTGGTGCTGCCCAGAGCACTTTCGATATTAGTTACTACGGTGGGGATATCATCTCTGGTTAAAATAATGGGAACCTTTTTTTCTTTGGCACGGTAGAGGACGATGGGATTAGGGGCTGTCTTACCGGTGAGGATAAGGCAGCGGGTTGAGGTTTCCAGAACGGCTAGTTGCATATCGGCGCGCTCGCCCCTGACGACGGCTGCCTTATTGGTTTTACGATTATAATATGCCGGACCGGGGTCAACCCCCATTGCCCCCAGCATAAGGTTTTCCACCAGCTCGGCGGCTTTCTCGGCGCCGCTCAAAATCTCTCCCTGGATATGCTCAGTCAGCTCACCTATGGTGAGCGTCAAAAGGAATCTATTTTCCGGCAGTACCCCGAGAATATTTACTCCGGCTTGCGCCAGTTGGGTGGATATTTCGCCACGCGCCCGTGCCAGCCGGCTGGCTGGCACCTTGTTCAAGACGACACCCAGTAAATGTCTCCCCAGATTCCGATAGCTATCTATTGCCTTGGGTAATTCTTTGGAATAACCGGCCACAATAATCACTCTGGCATCCAGTGTTTCGACGATACTACGAGAAGCCTGGCTCTGGTCAGAGACACCTTCGACAATAACCACATCTTTATCCTGAGAGACTTTGGCATAGGCTTCTTTAATTCCCTGCCTCAGATTGCCCTCGTCGCTAAAAACCGGGCAAAGCAGGTCTGGCGATTCCTCTAAAGCGAAGAGATGTTTGATAAATACAGCATCGCTGTCAGTATGTTCCTTTGGCGGCTTGGTGTTGGCAGAGATAACTGGTTTGAAGAAGCCTATTCTCTTGCCGGCACTGAGCAGATGCCTGCCCAGACCAGAGCTAATCGTGGTTTTCCCGCCACCTTTTTCTAAAGATGCGACATATAAAGCGACCAAGCGACACCTCCACTTGAGAAGATTTACTACGCTAGGCTATTATAACCTGTCTCATGTAATTGGTAAAGAGGGTGTATTGTTATCTTCTCAGGCTGGATAATTGCTGGTTAATCTCGTCTCGCAGTGTTAAGGCCGCCTGCCGGGCGGCCGCGGCGAAATCCTTGCCCCGTGAGGCGTATAGAATCTGCCGCGACGAGTTGATAATCGCCTTTTCTCCCCGGGCATCAACCCCGTAGCGGACGGTTAAAGCCAGGTCTCCTCCCTGGGCACCGATACCCGGTATCAAAAGAGGCAGAGCCGGGTGACTCTGCCGAATCAACCTTAATTCCTCGGGGTAGGTAGCGCCGACGACTAACCCGATATTGCCGTAGGTGTTCCACTGGCTGGCTCTCAGGGCGACCACTTCAAACAGGGGGCGGTGGCCGCCTTCTACCTGGCAGCGGAGGGATTGGAAATCAGCCGCGCCGGGATTTGATGTGCGGCACAGGATGAACACCCCTTTATCGTGGTAGTGGAGGAAAGGCTCGATTGAATCAAAGCCCAGGTAGGGATTCACGGTGGTGGCATCAAAGTTAAAGTGAGAAAAAATAGCCCGGGCATAGGCTTTAGCTGTATTACCGATATCACCGCGTTTAGCATCAGCGATTACCGGTATCTTTCCAGTCCCAGTTATGTAGTCGACCGTACCTTTCAGGGCATCAAGCCCCTCAGTGCCCAGAGCCTCATAGAAGGCAAGGTTGGGTTTATAGGCACATACCAGGTCGGAGGTGGCATCGATAATTGCCTGGTTGAATTCAAGGACACCTACACTGTCCGGCATCAGCTCCGGGTCAGGGTCAAGCCCGATACAGAGCAGGCTCTTATTTTTTCGGGTGGCACCGGTCAGCTTCTCAATGAAATTCATGCTCATTACCCGCTTTTCTATTGCCGATAGGTTGTCTCGGTTCGTCGTACTATAAATTCCCTCTCAATTTCCGGCCAGGGACGTCCTCCCTTTTCTTGCCACTCGGAATGAGCACTTTCAATTAGAGGTAATAGTTCGGCGTCTTCCCGGTTTTCAAGCCACTCACGTACGGCAGCGGAGATGATGGCGCTGGCTGGTATATGGTTCCTGGCTGCTTCCACTTTTAGCGATGTGTAGAGGCCTTCATCATGAAAGACAACCGTCATCTTCCGGCTCATATTATACCCCCGAGACATAGATACTTACGTATGTATAAACATTGTAATGAGGACGATGTAGAATGTCAAGGCTAGGGTTTAGCAAAATAGCTTATGAAGTGCCCCCCACCACTACCCCACCGCATGGGTATCCCTAAAAAGAGACCACTCTAACATGGCAAGTTAGCCATTGTGAGAATCCTTATTTATTTCGGGATACACTGATAAAACTTATTGAGTCTGAGAAGCTTCCTTACGAAGATTTGGTTTCTTAATTGGCTTAATAAGGCGCAGGAAAGGGTTACTCTTCCCCCGTCCTGGATTTTCTAATAAGAACCATAAGGAGGGCTGGTCTACCCTTGTTCCAGCAAAAGATACTTCAAGATAATGAGTCCCCTTTGCAATCGCATTTGGTTCTTCCCGGCCCCAATCCATGCTAGTAGTATAAGTAAAGATATAGGCAATATCCTCGCTAGG
Source organism: Chloroflexota bacterium (assembly GCA_016199495.1). Classification (GTDB taxonomy): domain Bacteria; phylum Chloroflexota; class Dehalococcoidia; order Dehalococcoidales; family UBA2162; genus JACQGQ01. The sequence goes on along the minus strand of JACQGQ010000049.1, from coordinate 940 downwards.
CCAACGTAATGCAACTTGGAGTTTTCGAGGTTCATCGTTAGGGGGCCATTCGTCTATTTTCTGTAATCGCCTTACGTTGCCAGCCCAATCAAAAGATTCAGCCTCAATAAAACAGCCAGGTCTTTCTATTTTAGTCCTAGCAACCCTATCATACAATGTGATTGTGGCAGTTACATCCTTAGCTACAGCATTATCTGAGGCTACCTTTGGTTTATTCACAAACCAAATTTGCAATGCACCCCAAGTCGCTACCTTGTTTACATAGAATTGCCAATCACCGTGACGTTGCACTTTGAAGTAGGGTTTGCTATGTTCCCTTTGGCGCTTATAATTCTCCAATCCCCAAATCCACCACGTGATAAATCCCAAAAACAGAACAAAGGTTAGAAATGACCATTGTAGCGTAATTCCAAATGCCGATACTACTTCAGTTACATCATTGGCTGTCAAGCGAGCAGTTATGAGGGCACTCATTATTGTGCCCACCATTTTGAATAGGGTTCGCATGCCCCTATTCTACCACTTCTCCATCTGGTATCAAATAAATCGTTTTACAGGGGTGTTTAAGAGGGGCGTCAGCCCCTCTTCTCTATAACTCCCCCTTTGGTAAAGGGGGATTAAGGGGGATTTTAAATCCCTCTCAATCTCCCTTTAAGAAAGGGAGAAGCTCTAAGATAAACTCAAGAGAGGGGGATTAAGGGGGTGAGGTAGATAAAAACCCCTGACTGATAACATAAAGTTGATAAACAGGCGAAATAATAGTAAAATTTAGTTAGAAAGATAGCCAATCTGTCGGGGGCAAGGAGGCGGACATGGAAACGGGAACATGGAAGATTAAAACCGGGCTGGCACAGATGCTGAAGGGTGGTGTCATCATGGATGTTGTCACCGCTGAGCACGCCAAGATTGCCGAGGAGGCCGGCGCCTGCGCCGTGATGGC
>JACQGQ010000046.1 GCA_016199495.1 Chloroflexota bacterium | reverse complement strand
TCTTCCCTCTCCCCTTACGAAGGGGAGAGGGATAAAGGGTGAGGGGTTACTAAACAATCCCGTGCTTAGTCCCAGCGTGATAGCTGCCTTTTAGTTTGAAAAAGGATATTTCCTATTCACTTCCCTCCGATGAGACAATGGCGGATTCGGATATGAGGGCTGCCATTGGAGACGGGTAAGGGTGACTGTCCTGCCTTACCACAGCCACCGCCCTGGTTCATTTCCAGGTCGTTGCCGATAGCATCGATGTTCTTCAGGGTAGTGAAGACGTTACCGCTCAGTACTACCGGTCGTAATAGCTCGGCGACCTTACCCTGGCGAATCATATAGGCTTCACCGGCCGAGAAGGTGAACATCTCCATGCTGGTCATACCGCCATACCAGTTTTTGGCATACACCCCTTCTTTAATATCGCCTATTATATCATCAAAAGAGACTGCCCCTGGTTCGATGTAGGTATTGGTCATGCGCACGATGGGTGGATAGCGGTAGTTAATTGCCCTGGCATTACCCGTGGGCTTTTCCCCCATCCTGGCGGCGGTTTCCCGGGAATGAAGCCGGCCGACCAGTTTACCCTCCTGAATAAGGTAGGTTTTCGTGGCCGGCACGCCCTCATCATCGTATTTATAGCTACCCCGTAGCCGGGGGATTGCCGCCGCATCAACGATATTAAGCTCGGCACTGCCGAATTCTTTACCCAGGGTCATAATCTGGCGCAGGTGGTCGTTTTCATAAATAAAGTCAGACTCAGACAGGTGTCCGAAAGCTTCGTGGACGAAGACGCCGGCCAGAATCGGGTCCAATACCACGGTATATTCGCCCCCTTTTACCTGTGGGGCTGATAGTAACGCTACCGCTCGCTGTGCCATTTGTTCTATTTGCCGGTGGAGACCCTGCAGCAAGCTAAAATCGCCGTTGCTGCCCAGGCTCAATCCGGCCTGCTGCACCTCGCTGCCTTCGGTGGCAACAGCATTCAGGCGCAGGGTAAAATCGGCCCTCTCCTGCTCGATATGACTGCCTGATGAATTTAAAAATATCACCTTTTTATGGCTATCACCATAGTTGACGGTGGAGGTCTGTATCCGTGGCGTGCGCCAGATAATCTCGTTGTATTCATCGAGTAGTCGTTTCTTTTCCGCCAGTGGTATCGTCTCCGGATTTTTGCTTGCCTCGGTGAGCACCGTATCGACCACCGTTTCTATTTTGGCCAGTTGGCTCTCTTCATTGCCGACGAATTGAGCCTGCTTTATGGCTATTTCTACTCTGCCGGGCAGGTCATCGAGGTTATTAAAGCTGGTGAAGCCCCAGCCACCCTTTATCAGGGCGCGGACATTGCCTCCGCGAGCCGTCGTCCGGTTAACCGATTCCAGCTCTCTGCCGCGGTAGGCAATGTGGCTGGTCTGGCTCTCCTCAAGGTGAACCTCGATATAATCGGCGTCATATCTGTTTAGTGTCTCAGCCAGCCGCTGCCCGCTCGCTTTAATATCTGCCATAGGTATCTTCTCCTGGTGCTAAATTACCGATAAGGCTAGTTTACCGAGATATGAAGGTAGTTGTCAATTTTACATAATGTTAATAAATCGTTGCGGTTGATGGGCAACAAGGGGAAAGGAGGTCGTCCTTCACTGGTGAAGGGCTAATCATAGGGACGAGGCAAGGCACCTGATAAATATTAAGTCTGTTTTCACTATTTTAGGGAGCAGAACCCGCTCTTTACAACCTGTCTGTCACCATGGCAACCTTCGCGTTATCGTTCAACTCGAGGCAACTCTTTGAGTTCGCGGGAGGAAGATTAAGAGGCTAAAGGCCATCAGCGCGGCGATGAGGTTCATCCCGGCAATATACCAGAAGAGGATACCATAACCCGAAGAGGTGATGAGGAAACCAAGCAATAGGGGTGCCGCCCCGCTAAAGGCGGCGTTGTTACCCCATAGTAACCCGACCATGCTGCCTTCGAGTCTCTTCCCCTCGGCAATGTCAAGGGCGCCGGCCTGTACCAGTGGATTTAAGGCAAAGAGAAATGCTCCCAGGAAACCCACCAGGATGGTTAGCACAATCCCTTTTCCTACCAGAGCCAGCAAAACAGCTAAGGTCGTTTTTATCATCAGTATCATAAAGATGACCCGGTTTCGCCCCAGCCGGTCAGAGAGGAGACCAAGGAGGGGGCCTGAAGCGATAGCGATACCGGAGAGCAGTGCCAGATGTATACCGATACCGACGCTTCCCATACCCTGTGTCTCCTGTAAATAAAGGGGTAGCCATAGCATCAGGCTCCCCTGGCCGAGGCCACTCACTCCTGAGACCAGGAATAAGAGAATCAACTCTCGCTTCCGGAGGACCTCTTTTAAGGCGCTGAACTGCTCTCCTATCGGGCGATGTGTCGTGGAGGCTTCCACTGCTGTCTGCCAGGCGTTGGCGTGGCGGAGCACCAGCCAGAGCAGGAGAGCTATCAGCACGGCCAGAGGAAAAGCGCCGAAGAGAATCTTCTGCCAGGTCATTACCACGAGTAAAGCGCCGATTACGAGCGGACCTACGGTATCACCCACGTTCCCGCTAGAGCGGTGCAACGCCAGCAAAAGACCACGACGTTGCGGAAACTGCTGGGACAGCAGACCTAGAGCCGGGGGGTGCCACATGGAAGCGGCCGCGCCGACTAATGCCAGGGATATCAGGATTAAGAGATATGTCGGCGAGAGACCGACCAGCAGATAACCAGCCCCAATCGCCAGGAGACTGAGGTATAGCACCAGCACCCGACGGTGCTGAAACTTGTCTACTAGGAATCCGCCCATTATGGACGCCAGGCCGCTGGTGACTTGCCGAATAGTGCCGATTAGCCCGGCAGCAATAGGGGTAAGTCCCAGCGAAGTGTAAATCGACGGAAGAATGACCCAGAACCCTTGATTATACAGGTGCTGGAAAGTATGACTGGCAATAATGCCACCGGCGGCAGCCCGGTCATTCAATCTGGCAGCGCTAACCCGGTCATTAACTCTCTTCGTTAAAGTTACTCCGCTGCCGTTGAAGTTTTTGACGTCCATTCCGCTCGTTCCTCTAAGATGGGCGATGTCCCGGCTGCCCTTTCTGATTTTAACCTTAATCCGCTATTTCCCATTTTGGTTCGTAATGAGGAATCCTGGCACTCATTGTTCTTGTTCCCCGATAGTACATCTATGGCACCTGATTGTCAATAACGGTCTTTGAGTCTGCCAGCACCGAGGTCCCTCAATCTAGCCGCACTGCTTGGCCTGGCTGAACACCTGAAATACGACCCGGAAAGCAGTTTTAACTCTTATTAAATCGGCTGGCCCGGCGATGATATGATTAGTCTGGTTAGCCGTATCGTTCTATCAAGCTATCCTCGTAAGCCAGGTCCACGTCATAACCTAGCCGACCTGGCTGGAAACGAGTTTTAGCGATGCCGAGATTCCTTTGCCACCAGTCGTATGTCTGTCTTAGCCCTTCATTTACACTGTAGGCTGGCCAGAAACCGAAGGACTCTTTCGCCTTGTAAATTCCGTAGAAACTGTTACCCGTCCTGGGAAAAGGGAAAACAGGCCTTTCCAGGTTCTCCATCGCTTGAGAATCCAGGTACACTTTCTCGGCGCTGACACCTGAAAGCTCTGCTATAGTGTCGATATAACCTTCGGAAGTAATCGCCTGGCTACCGACAATATTGAATGCCTGACCCAGGGTTGCCTCATGTCCTATCAGGGAGAGATAAGCCCGCACCAAATCATCCACATAGGTGAAATGAAGAAGGGTGGTGCCGTTGTCAGGTAATAGTATCGCCCTGCCTTGAAGAAGGCGCACAAAGAAGCTAAATTCTCTTTCATGCATCCAGTTGTCAGGGCCGTAGATTACCGGGCAACGCAGAATAGTGACCGGGAATTTTGTCTCATGGTATTCGCGGAACAGGTAATCCTCACATTCAACCTTATTTATCTCATAGGTAGCCAGAGTTTTCCCCGGAGTCGTTTCATTTATTCTAGGGAAATTCTCGAGAATGGGCCGGTAGTTGCTTTCAGCGTAGACTGCGGAGGTGCTTTGAAAAACATAATGAGCAATTTTCCCCGCGAAAAGCTCCACCACTGGTTTAAGGTTTCCCAGGTCGTAGCCGGTAATATCGAAGATGGCTTCAAATTCCTGCCCGCGTAGCGCCCGGCGCAGTGTTTCCGGGTCTCGACGATTAGCATAAAGCTGCTTTATCCCTGGAGGTAGTTGGGTTTTGATTGTCCCTTGATTAAGAATGGTAATATCATGTCCCTGGCTTGCCAGATGGCGGACTAAACGCAAACCGATAAATCTCGTGCCCCCTAAAACCAATACCTTCATCCATTACTCCGATGAACTATCCTTGGCTAAGGCTATATTGTATTTTATAGCTGGACAAAATAGCGGTGGCGCCTTGTCAAGTTGCCTGGAAATACTGCGGGATGGTACCGACCTCAGGAGTATCTTTCTCTAACAGACCTTCATCTTTTTCGGCTGAGACTGTTTGAAAATAAGGTTGAAATTCCCTTCGGTACTAGGGCAAAGCCCGCCGGCCAGGGACTGGCGGGCAGGCCTAAAATCTGTATCGTGTGGGGCTACTCGACGACGCCCTCGATTACCAGCTCAGCAATCTCATCATCCGACAGGTTGAGAATCTGCTTTAAGACATACTCGTTGTGTTCGCCCAGTAAAGGGGCAGGCCGAAGTTCACAGGGAGACTTCGATAGCTTAAAAGCCGGCCCCAGGGCATGATAGCTCCCTATTTCCGGATGGTCAAGCTCCCAAAAGAAGCGGCGGTGCTTTAACTGAGGGTCATGCTCCAGCAGGTCTTCACCGGTCTGCACCACCCCGGCGGCCACCCCGGCCGCCTGCATTATCGTCATCACCTCTTCGGCGGAGTGGTTAATCGTCCACGCCTCGACCAGCCGGTCCAGTTCATCCTCATTTTCCTTTCTGGCCGGCAGGGTGCGGAACTTAGATTTCTTGACCCAGGCCGGGTTACCGATGACCCGGCTGAAGCTCTGCCACTCCTCATCGGTGAAGACAGCGATAGCGCACCAGCGGTCCTGGCCACGGCAGCGATAGGCGCTATGGGGGGCGGCATCGGGGTAGCGATTGCCCATTCTCATAGCTACCCGCCGGTTGACCACGTAGTCGAGGATAGGTGGTGTCATGAAGGGGATACTGCTTTCATACTGGGACAGGTCGAAGTATTGCCCGTGGCCACTGCGGCGCCGATAGTCAAGGGCAGACAGGATAAGCAGGGCACTAAAATGGGGAACAATGAAATCGGTGTAGACGCCGATTTCTATTGGTGGTCGGTCGGGCCAGCCAGCGATATGACGAAGGCCGGCCAGGGCAGCTAAAAGAGAACCCACGCCTGATTGGTTAGTGTGGGGTCCCGTTTGTCCTTGCAGGCAGGAGCTGAGCATAATAATATCGGGCTTTATCTTCTTCAGTTCCTCATAGCCCAGCCCCATCCTTTTCAGCACTCCTCCCGCCAGGTTTTCCACGACGACATCAGCCCAGGCAACAAGTCTCTTGGCGACCGCAACCCCTTTGGGGTGAGCAAGGTTAAGGGCGACGCTGAGCTTGCTGGTGTTCCACTGGCTAAAAGTACCACTACGATTCAACCCTGAAATGCCATCCTTGAACATAACTGATAAGCGACCCGGGTCGAATCTGGTCTTGCCTTCTATTCTAATCACCTCGGCGCCATAATCAGACAGAGTCTTGGTTGTCAGCGGACCGGCAACCAGCCAGCCAAAATCAGCCACCTTTATTCCCTCAAGTAGTTTTTTCTTCGGGTTCTGCCTCTGGCTCTTTCCTTGAAGCTTGCCTGGAGAAGCCTCAGCCTGCCTGGTAGTGCCTGACTCCTCCTGGTAAATTTCCTGGTTATGCTCACCGATAAGCGGGGCACGACGCCATATTCGGGGGGGTGTCTCCGAAGCCTTGGCGAAGGCACCGGGGTAAGTAATGGTCGTGCCCAGTTCCGGGTGCTCTACCTCTACCCAGAACTGCCTGGCGGCAAGCTGGACACTCGCCAGAACGTCCTTGGTGGTAAACACGGGGTTAAGCCTAACGCCGCGTTTCACTGCCCCTTCCAGGAGTTCGGCTTTGGTGTACCTCAGGAAAAACCTGGCGGTCGGCTCGGCCATGCGGTCGATAACATCCTGGGGTAATTCATAGAGATTCAATGTTTCCCAATTGATTCCCTTTAAGAAATCGTCAGCCATCCCTACCTCCTCCATCCATTTGACAAACGGCAGGCTGTAGCGATTCCCGTTGGCACCAGCCGAATAAGCCCAGGCAACATAGCCATCCTGGCAGGGCCACATCCGTGTTATGTTAGTTGCCGACCCGGGTGTCTGTCCTCCCCGCGGCTCGATGGCTTTCATCATATCCCAGGTAGCTGTCGACCAGTGAGTGACCCGAACGACAGACTCCTGGATTGAGACATCGACGTGCTGCCCCTCCCCGGTCATCAGGCGGTGGCGCAGAGCCAGCAGTGCCCCCACCGCCGCCTGACCGCCAGCGTGAAGGTATGCCTGGGAATGATG
>JACQGQ010000045.1 GCA_016199495.1 Chloroflexota bacterium | reverse complement strand
TCCCCAGGTGTGGAGCAGCTTTGTCAGCTTCGCCTCCTTCTCTACCTCGGTGATGAACTTCATGGCTACCATGACTTATTACCAGACTACCTTCGGTAGTGAGACGGGATTCAATGTGGGGCTGATTTACACCGTTATCCTCATGGCTCTACTCGTCTTTCTGGAGCTGAGCCAGGCGCTGCTTCAGGAGAAAACCTTGACTATCCTGTGGGGACTGAGATTAAGATTCAACACCGTTAGCTGGATATTGTTCATCATCTTTATGGGTATCGTCTATACCAAGGTGATGATGATTCTGGCTGGCTAGGGGATTAATTAGCCACCCGGATTTTTATATTTGTACCCCTCTGGCAACCCCACGCCAACTGTCTCATCGCAAGCACTGGTTGCGGATTCGAGCAGAGACATTAGCTCATTGGTTGCTTCCCGGGCTACCCGTAGGTACGTCTTCGCCGGGCACTCTTTTTCGCTTTCAAACGCGCCGCCTCTCCCTTGGATAGAAAATGACGATGAGCCTTCGCCTCACGCAGAACGCCACTCGTCTGCACTACCCTCTGAAAGCGGCGCAACAGGGAATCCTGTGATTCACCTTCACGTATCGAGACTTGCAACGACATAATACACCAACACATTCTAGGGGCAGGCACGGGCGGATTAATCCGCCCGTGCCTGCCCTGAGGTTAAAACCTCAATATTACCGACTTACTCTGAGCTTACGGTAGCAATCGCTACAGTAAACCGGCCTATCACCACGAGGTTCAAAGGGTACTTCGGTGGCCTTGCCGCACTCGGCACAGGTCACGGGAAACATCTGGCGTCTGGCACCGGAACCGTAGCCACTGCCGTAACGCTCTGATTTCCTTGTCTGGCGGCACTCAGGACAGCGCTTGGGCTCATTAACGTAGCCTTTGGATTGGAAAAACTCCTGTTCCTCAGCGCTGAAGGTGAAAGGTGCCCCACAATCGGAGCACGCGAGGGACTTGTCCTGAAAACTCATTGAATGACCTCCTTTTTCTAAATTTTAGTTAGAGTCCGGGTCATCCAATGCCTAAGTGATGTGAAACGATTAAAAAGCTCGTAATAACCTAAACTGGAACTAATTGTTTATAGTATACACCAGAGAGAGCCTCTTTGTCAAACGAGAGTCTCGGCCAATACAAGATGAGCCTGAGATGGTTAACATTGACACTTACTTTCCAGGTGATTTAATTCGGTCTGTGCCTGAAGTATTTTTCTTTTTTAATAATTACCTATTGACAGTAGTATTTTTTTATGCTAACCTATTGACAAAGGTCGTTTTTTGTGATAGGCTATTGACAGTAGTATTCTTGTGTGCTATGATTCGTCTGATTAGAAAGGTGAGGTAATGATTACAACAGTAACCACAGTAACGACAGTAACCACGGTAACGACAATAGTCGCCCTGGGACTTACGGCGACGCTGAGTCTAGCTTCGGTAGCCACTTTGATGGTTTTTCTAACTGCCCGTGAACTGGCGAGCACCGGGCTTTCCCGCTTTTCCTTACGCATCGCCCGATTTACCAGCGTTGGTATTTTACCCCTGGCGCTAGCCTTTGCCGCTATCGTTGCCATCAAAATTGCTGAGATACTCTAAAAAAAGAAGGGCGCCACTAAAAATAATATAATATTAGTTATCCCGTGAGCCAGGGTCACTCCCAGCAGTGACCCTGTTTTTTTAACTATCCAGCCAAAGAAGAGGGCGACGACGAAAACAAAGGCAACATCAATCCAGGAAAGAAAGCCCATATGCAGGACAGCAAAAAGCAGGCTAACATAAACTATCCCCCGCCCGCCAAATGCCTCCAGTGCCGTGCGCTGTAACACCCCGCGAAAGATAAACTCTTCGACAAACCCGGTGGTCACCAGCAATATCACTGCCGGCAACCATATTCCCTGCCAGGTAAGCTCGGCAATCATCGTCTCCGGTTTCAGGATAAGATACTCAGCCACCCCGAAGATAAGCCCGGACAGGGCGACTATTAGCTGAAGCGGCAGCAATCTAAAAGCAACCCCGACATCCCCGGCGCTAAAATTCAGGATGCGTATTACCACTACGCCCGCCACCAGCAACGGGGTATAAATAACCGGGTACCACCAAGCCTGGGGGATATTAGCCAGAGGCATCGACAAGCTGATTATTCTTACCAGGGGCACCAGTGCCAGTGATAGCAGTAGCTGTTGCTGAGGCTGTCTGCCGGCTAGCGCTGAGCGCAGTATGAGAGCCATCAATATTATGATATGGGCGAATATTCCCAGTACCGGCTGACCAACAGCGGTAATTAACTCGGCGGCGGTAACGGCTAAGAAATAGCCTAAAGCTTCTTTCATCTGTTTTTCAGTGCCGGTGACGATGGCTGATACGACCCGAGCCGGTTAGCCACGGACAGTAATATCTGGCGGAACTAGCGGCGCTCAGGAGTCGTCGCCTCTAGAGTGGTAAAGCTGTCGAGCGGTTCCTGCCGGCGAAGCTGACGATAACTGGCGGAAGCAATGCTCCCCAGAAACCAGCCAATAAAGACAAGCCAGATACCGTCAAACCAGGATAAACCAAACGGGTGCAGAATGATTATGGCAATACCGCCCACAATAAACAGGTAACCTACGCCCTGTCCCACTCGCGTGGCAATTCGAGTAGAGCGACCATAATTGCCCGTAAAACGCCAGAGAAGGGCGCGGAAAACACGACCACCATCGAGAGGAAAACCGGGAATCAGATTGAAGGCAGCCAATGTCACATTCATAACAGCCAGCCAGAAAATCATAACAGCCGCGGGGCCAATAATGTTTCGCATAACCAGGAAAATCAAACCAAAAAAGCCGCCAATCAACAGGCTACAGGCAGGACCAGCCGCCGCCATCTTTAACTCGGCGCCGGGGCGTGTTGCCTCCTTGGTCATCTGGGCAACACCACCGAAAATAAAGAGGGTAATGCTTTCTATGGGGACACCATTGGCTCTGCCCACCAGGCTGTGGGCCAACTCGTGGGCAACTACCGAAGCAAAAAAGAGGAGACTGGTGATGATACCGATAACCCAATAAAACCACTGAGAGTAATCGGGGTCAACCAGGGAAACAGTTACCAGAATGAAGATTACGAACCAGGAAAAATGCAACCGGAACCGTATGCCGAAGAGCTTGCCTAAATTAAACGTACTACCCATTTTTACTGATATGTACGGCTAAAAAAGTCCTCCAGCGCTTTTTCAGCCAACCCAACCCCATCCCGGCCAGTCTTAATCTCCGCTGAAAAACGTAGTTTTTCAGCGGAGATTTATGTTTAGTCAAGAGAAGTGAGCAATTTTCTCAATTCAAGCAGAGCCGTCGCCGTAGCTCGCCGCTTCCCGCGTGCCCGACTAATTATCACGCTACTTTTGTTATCGGCTGCATCAATGTAGACCAGACCCGTTGGGTTATCTCCTGTCTCCTTTATTCCAGTTATGCTGACGCCGATATCAGCCCTCAAGCGTAGCCTGACTGCTTCCGCCATTGCCTGGGCTACTTCAGGACTGACAGCACCATACTGAGAAATAAGCCCGGCAGCAACGCCAGAGGCTATCTTGGCTTCATCCGAAGAGGCAACCAACCCCCCCTTGAAAAAGGCCGAACTCTCGGGAACATCGGTCAGGCTCGCTGTCAGCCAGCCCCCGCTATAATCTTCGATAACCGCCAGACTCAAGCCTTTTTCGGTTAACAAACGCCCAACTGTCGTTTCCAGGGTATCGTCATCAGTTCCCCAGATATATTCGCCCAAGGCCGCTCTAATCTTAGCTTCACCGGCGGCAATCATTTTTTCCGCCTGTTTTTGACTTGCCGCCTTAGCCATAATACGCAGTTGAACACCGTCGGGTTTAGCATACACTCCCAGAGTAGGATTAGCTGAATGAAATAGGGGAAAGGCTAATTCTCCCACGGCTGCCTCGGATAAACCAATGGTCTTAAAGGTCTTAGAAAGAATGACGGCGGTAGAAATTTGCCGCAGCCTGGGTTGAACTTGCTTTTGCCACATCTCCTGCAATTCCAGAGGTGGGCCAGGCATGGATATTAATATGCGTCCGTCTCTGGTCACCCACCAGCCGGGAGCAGTCCCCCGGGCATTAGTGATAGGCTCAGCCGAAGGAATCAGGGTCGCCTGCTTTAAGTTGCTCAGCGGCATTTCCATGCCCCCACGGGCAAAACGCTCCCGCAGGTTACTTTCCAGGGCTGGCTTAATCTCCGCTTTTTCAGCCAGCATCCCGGCGATAGTCTCACGGGTCAGGTCATCCTCGGTTGGTCCCAAGCCGCCAGTGGTCAGGATAAGCTCAGAACGTTGCCAGGCACGCTTTAATACCTCTTCCAATCTGGCCTGATTATCTCCTACCTGCGAAATCCAATAAAGGTCTATTCCCAGACGGGACAACTGGCCGGCCAGATAAGAAGCATTGGTATCAGTGATTTCCCCGAGCAGAAGCTCCGTGCCAATTGAAATAATTTCTGATTTCACCAATATACCTCCACCGGTGGCTTATCTCAAGACTAGCATTTTACGGCGAAGACGCCCAAAGATTCTGCCACCAGGGCCATGGCACAAAACTGCCCGCACATACTGCAAGCCGACCCGGCTGAAGCATGCTTACCGTGGACCTGGCGGGAGCGCTCAGGGTCTAATGACAGCCTTGCCTGCTCTTCCCAGTCAAGCTTCTTTCGAGCGAGAGACATCTGCCTATCCCACTGCTCGGCGTCCTTCACCCCTTTAGCGATATCACCGGCATGAGCGGCGATACGCGCGGCGAATATCCCTTGCCTCACATCCTCAGAATCAGGCAGAGAGAGATGCTCGGCTGGTGTTACATAGCATAAGAAATCGCTACCAGCCGCCGCGGCAATAGCGCCACCGATAGCCCCCGTGATGTGGTCATAGCCAGCGGCAACATCAGTCACCAGTGGTCCCAGCACATAGAAGGGAGCTCCCTTACAGATAGTCTTCTCCAACTGCACATTAGTCGCAATCTGATTCAGGGGTAGATGCCCCGGTCCCTCAACCATCACCTGGACACCGGCTTGCCGCGCCCGTTCGACTAATTCTCCTGAAGTAAGCAACTCCTCTATCTGAGGCCGGTCAGTAGCATCGGCCAGACTGCCGGGACGCATGCCATCGCCCAGACTCAGTGTCACGTCAAACTTCCTGGCTAGCTCAAGCAGGCGGTCATACTGTTCATAAAGAGGGTTTTCGCGCTCGTTGTAGAGCATCCAGCCGATGAGAAAAGCCCCTCCCCGCGACACCACATCAGCCACCCTCTCCTGCCGCTTAAGTCGGGCAATGGCTGACTGGGTGACACCACAATGCACGGTTATGAAATCAACGCCATCCCGGGCCTGTTCTTCGATGGCGGCGAACAGGTCATCAGCGGTCATCCTGACGATGGCACCATGTCTGTCTATGGCTTCAATGCCAGCCTGATAGATAGGCACCGTGCCGACTGGTAAAGAACTGGCGGCAATAATAGCTCGCCGAATAGCCGCGATATCACCCCCGGTACTTAAATCCATCACGGCATCGGCGCCGCAGTCAATGACCACTCGTAACTTTTCCAGCTCAGTCTCGGTAGTGCCATAGTCAGAAGAGGTGCCGATATTGGCATTGACCTTAGTCTTGAGCCCCTGCCCGATACCACAAGGGACAAGATTGGTGTGCTCGGTATTAGCCGGAATTACTATCGTCCCTTGAGCCACACCCCGCCGGATAAACTCAGCCTCCACCCCCTCATATTGTGCCACCGACTCCATCTGTGGTGAAATAATACCTTCTTTGGCTAATTCCAGTTGAGTCATCGCCGCCTCCACAAAAGAAAACAGGGGCTTAGCCGGTCACTGCCAAACCCACGGTCTAAGCCAGGGCTGCTTTCCGGGGCTCATATCACTGAGAGCACGTTTTAAGGATTTTTCCCCTGCAAAAGACTCTCAGTCTTTGAGCACCCCCGGTGGTTAACATATCAATTTTACCTCATAATATTAACATAATAAAACCTGAAAGGCAACGTGCTTTTAAGTGGGGTTCTGTTTGCGTTCGGTTGATTTCATCTGTCGTTGCGAGACCATTCCGCCACAGGCGAAAGGCGAAGCAATGACACCATCAACCAAAACCGAACGATACCGCATACTCGGTAGCTTTACCTTACAGTCAAATTGTGCTATAATAACAATGGATGTCTACCTTTAACATCGTTACAAACCGCCCTTATTCTTCAAGCTCTTCTACTAGCTGCCATTTTGTCTCAAAATATCTGCTTTCCGTCTCATTTCCCTGCTGTTATCGTCACTACCAACGAGGAGGTCAGGGCTAACTGTGATACAGGAAACGCCTGCTTCGACCGTAAACAATCAATACACGGCTGAGGATATTCACGTCCTTGGTGGGCGGGAAGCGGTGCGCCGCCGACCAGGCATGTACATTGGCAGTACTGACCAGCGTGGACTGCAGCATCTTGTCTACGAAATCGTCTACAATAGCATTGATGAAGCCATGGCTGGCTGCTGCACCAGAATCGTAGTCTCCATTCAAAAGGATAATGCCATCAAGGTTGAAGATAACGGGCGTGGCATTCCAGTAGAGACTCACCCCGTCACCAATAAATCAGCCCTGGAGACAGTAATGACCACCCTGCACGCCGGCGCCAAATTTGGTGGTCGCACCTATCAGGTATCCGGCGGGTTACATGGGGTCGGTGCCTCGGTAGTGAATGCCCTTTCCTCCTGGCTCAGGGTTAATGTCAGACGTGATGGCAAGATTTACCAGCAGGAATACCGGCAGGGCATACCACAAAACGAGGTAACCGAGGTTGGCCAGGCCAGCGATACCGGCACTACTACTATCTTCTGTGCCGATGAGGAGATATTCAATGGAGCCCGGTATGATTTCAATGCCCTGAGCGAGCGACTGCGGGAGATGGCCTACCTGAACAAAGGATTGGAAATATGCCTTAAGGATGAAACGAGAGACAGCGAGGGCACTTTCTACTTTGAAGGGGGCATTACCAGTTTTGTTCGCCACCTTAACCGCAACCGGGTAGTCCGCCATCGTCAACCTATTTATATCTCGAAGACGGTAAACAGCACCATAGTTGAGGTCGCACTTCAGTATAACGATGGTTTCACCGAGTCTATCTTCAGCTTTGCTAACTGCGTCAATACCCCCGATGGGGGCAGTCACCTTACCGGTTTTCGTACTGCACTGACCCGCGTGCTTAACGACTACGCCCACAAAAATAAATTTCTCAAAGAGGACGAGCCTAACCTGACCGGCGAGGACGTTAGAGAAGGTCTTACCGCCGTCATTAGCGTTAAACTCACCGAGCCGCAATTTGAGGGACAGACTAAAGCCAAACTGGGTAACCCTGAAGTTAAAGGGGTGGTGGAGAGTGTCGTCGGCGAAGGGCTGGCACTCTACCTGGAGGAACATCCTGATGACCTTAAAAGAATTATTGAAAAGTGTATCCTGGCGGCCAAAGCCAGAGAAGCGGCCAGAAAAGCCCGCGAATTAATTGTTAAGAAAAGCGGCCTCTTTTCCGGCACCCTGCCCGGAAAACTGGCTGATTGCTCGGAAAAAGAGCCTTCCCTCTGTGAATTATATCTGGTGGAGGGAGACTCAGCCGGTGGCTCAGCCAAGCAGGGCAGGAATCGTCGTTTCCAGGCGATATTACCGCTGCGGGGTAAAATACTCAATGTGGAAAAAGCCCCGTCAGATAAGATGCTGTCTCATGAAGAGGTCCGTACCATTATTACCGCTCTGGGAGCCGGCATTGATAGTGAGTTTGACCTATCGAGGCTCCGTTATCACCGGGTTATCCTGATGACTGACGCTGACGTTGATGGCTCTCACATTCGTACTCTCCTGCTTACCTTCTTCTTCCGACACATGGTAGAGCTAATCAACCACGGGTACCTGTTTATCGCCCAGCCACCCCTCTATCGTATCAAGGCGCCTAAACTGGAGCAATGGGTCTACTCTGAACAGGAAAAAACAGAGGAGCTGCATAAGCTGAAAGGCACCAGGAATGTGGAGCTTCAGCGCTATAAAGGTCTGGGCGAGATGAGCGCCGAGCAACTATGGGAAACTACCATGAATCCGGATACCCGCACCCTGCTTACGGTAAATATCGAGGATGCTCCCAAGGCTGACCATATATTCCGTACACTAATGGGTGATGAGGTGCCACCCCGCAAGGCTTTCATCCAGGCCCACGCCAGAAGTGTCAAGAACCTCGATATTTAACGCCGGAAATTTCCCTTTCAAGAAGAACGATGATTCCCATAACTGGCCGATTAAGTATCACCGGGACGCTTACACTTACTTGACAGACTACGTTTCTTGTGCTAGAGTCAGTTTAGAGAAGTTGAGTAGATTGGATATGTTAGTCGCTACCAGCAGCCAAAAGTCATATTATACTTATTTTACGTTTCCGGGGCGCACAAGGTGCGCTGGGGAGGCTCTGGTATGAAAATATAGCTAAGACAATAACAAATCGAAACCAGAAAGGTTTGACCGGAACCCTCCCCAGCGGAGGGCTTTTTAGTTTTAGATGACCGGGATGCTATACTCTAAAGATACGGTCGCTAAAAGAATAAAAAATAGAACTTGGTCAAGAAGTCAAGATATAGAATAGCGGAGGACGAAAAATGATAATAATGCAAACCGATGCCACACCAGAGGAAATAGCCCAGGTCATAAAAGAAGTAAAGAAATACGGGCTGAGGGCCGATGTCTCCAGAGGAGCCTATCGAACGGTGATTGGGCTGGTGGGAGATGAGACTAAAATGCCGTTCGACCATCTGGCCACTCTCCCCGGGGTGAAAGAGGCATTTATGATTGATACCCCTTACAAACTCATCAGCCGGGAATACAATAACTTCTCCGAGACAGGAGAGCGACCTTTCGTTGTTAAAGTGGGTAATATTGAGATCGGCGGTGATGAGCCGATATACATGGCTGGGCCTTGCGCTGTGGAAAGCAAAGAGCAGCTATTCAAAATCGCCGAAGGGGTAAAGAAGGCTGGGGCTCATATCCTGAGGGGTGGCGTCTTTAAGCCGAGGACTTCAGTGCACTCTTTCCAGGGCCTGGGCGCTGGCGGTGAGGAGGAGGCGCGAGAGGCTCTGGACTGGTTGCGTGCCGCCGGGAAAAAGTTTGAAATGCCAGTGGTCACCGAGATAAGGGGGGAAACTCAGGTTGACCTAGTGGCCGAGTATGTCGATATTCTCCAGATAGGCGCCAGGAATATGTATGACCAGGATTTGCTCGTTAAAGCCGCCAACACGGGCAAACCCATTATGTACAAGCGGCACTTCGGCGCCGGTATTGAAGAATTCCTGTCTTTTTGCGAATACATTGCCGCCGAGGGTAACAAGGATATAATCTTATGTGAAAGAGGTATACTACCTGTCGGCAAAGGTAAGGGCTATACCAGGTATACTCTTGACCTGAGTGCTATTCCGGCGATTCAGAAAGAAACTTTTTTGCCGATAATGGCTGACCCCAGTCATGCCACCGGTCGCCGCGATCTTATCTTCAGTATGAGTTGTGCTGCCATCGCCGCCGGTGCCTGTGGTTTAATGATTGAGACCCATTATAATCCGTCTGAAGCGCTGGTCGATGGCCAGCAGATGATTACCCCCGACGAACTTAAAGATACGATTGATGCCTGTCAGAAAGTCCATAAGGCTATCAGACTCAGCAAAAATTAAGGCTAAGATAATATCAAATTTATGAGTAGGGAGGTTACCATGTGTCAGGGCTGTGGCTGTCAGCAGTTTATTAAAGAAGGGAAAGAAGCCGTCCGCAAGCGAGCGCTAGAAATCGTCAAGGAGTTACGCCTGACGCCGGCGAACGTTGACGATTACGAGTGCACGGAAACTATCTCGGACATGATTGCCCCCTTTGGCAATAAGGAGGATGAGGTCTATCGGGCGGCATCCTGGATTTCTGGTCTGCACGAGGGTGGCCGTTCTAACCGGGGCGAACGATACCAAGCCCATGCCCGTGCCTTCGAGGACATCTTTGCGCGCCTGCCGTTACAGGGAGACCCCAAACACATCACGACTAACTACCACCAGCTGGAGCAACTGGCCCGGGAAATAGATGAGACAACCATAGCTTCTTTAGACCCTAAGATTAGTCAGGCTATCCAGGCGGTGAACCACGTCCACGAAGATAGGACGAGGCAGGCAAGATTGCGGAAACGGTACGGACTCTAAATCAGCAGCCTAAGGCAAGAGCGAATGAAAAAGGTCAGGGTGAAGCTTGGCATCAATAGCTATGATATCCATATCGGTCGCGGACTGCTCAGGCAGACCGGGCGCAGGTTAAAAGAAATCGGGTTCAGCGATAAACTGGTAATCATTACCGACCCGACAGTGAGAAGACTGTACGGCACTACACTAAAGGAAAGCCTTACCAGCAGCGGCTTCAAGGTAGCCATCCTGGAGGTTGCTGAAGGGGAAGAGCAAAAATCACTGGAAACGGCCGGCCAGCTATACCATGAATTGACTGACGGCTATGCCGAAAGGAACACCCCTGTGCTGGCTCTAGGTGGTGGGGTTATCGGCGACCTCACCGGATTTGTTGCCGCCACCTACCTGCGAGGTGTACCCCTAATACAAATACCAACCACCCTGCTGGCGCAGGTCGATAGCAGTATTGGCGGTAAGGTGGCGGTAAATCACGGCTCGCTGAAAAACAAAATCGGGGCATTCTATCAGCCAAGGTTAGTAATTTCAGACATCACTACCTTGGAAACTCTGACGGCTGGAGAGCTTAGCGATGGCTTGGCTGAGACGATAAAATATGGAGTGATTCGGGACGAGGCTCTTTTCAGCTACCTCGAGGAAAATATCGACCGGATAAAAGCGCTGGATGAGAGCACACTGGAAACAATTGTTTCCCGGTCGGCTAAAATTAAAGCGGAAGTAGTGGCAAAAGATGAAAGGGACTTTGGCCTGAGGAATATCCTGAACTACGGTCATACCGTCGGGCATGCCATTGAATCGGTCTCAGATTTCAAGGTGCGGCACGGTGAGGCCGTCGCCATCGGGATGCTGGCGGCCGCCAGAATCTCAAACGAGCTGGGTATGCTCGATAAAAATGAGCTAATCAGGCTAAAGAACGTTATCGGCCGAGCCGGACTGCCGACAGAAGTTCCGGACCTCCAGCGAGCCCGGTTAATACCGGCAATCAAACACGACAAAAAGATTTTTCAGGGTAAGATAAGATTTGTTCTACCCAAATCAATCGGCGATGTCTTCGTCAGCGAGGAGGTAAGCCCCTCTTTGATAGAACAGGTTTTACTTAACTGGAATTAACCAATTAGAATTCGTGCCCTAGATATAAATAAGAGGTTGTTTATTAACCTCACCCCCTTTATCCCCCTCTCCTTATTAAGAAGAGGGGGGAAGAGATTTTAGAGAGGGGGCGAAGCCCCCTCTCTTACCTTACTCCCCATTCCCTTTAAGGGAAGGGGGACGGGGGGATGGGTTACTAAACAATCTCGAATAATAACCTTGAAGAGTTTAAAAGGGGTTTTGGTGGACTGGAATGAGGAAACCTAGAATTTGCGCCGTCATCATAAATAATGACCTTGCAGCAGTGAAGGCGGTCGAGCCCTTAGTTGACCTCTTCGAGGTTCGCATAGACCTCATTGGCGATGGCTGGCAAGAACTGGCCAAGCAATTCCAGAAACCCTGGATAGCCTGCAACCGTAGTGCCGAGGAGGGTGGCGGCTGGCAGGGAAACGAAGCCAGGCGGGTAGAAAAGCTGCTTCAAGCCATCGAGCTGGGCGCCGACACAGTTGATATTGAGTTGGGGACAAGAAACCTGGAGAAAATCGTAGCCATGGTTAAGAAGAGAACAAAATGCCTGCTCTCATTTCATGACCTGGAGAAAACACCGGCCCTCGATGAAATGAAAGAAGTAGTGCAAAGACAGCTAAAGTCTGGTGCCGATATCTGTAAGGTGGTGACTACCGCCCGGGAGTTCGGGGACAACCTGACCACCTTACAGCTTATCTCCGAGTTCCCCGGAGTGAGGCTGGTTTCATTTGCCATGGGTGCTCTGGGCTCCCTGAGCCGGGTCCTCTGCCCGCTGGTCGGCGGTGATTTCACCTACGCATCAATTGAGACGGGCAAAGAATCAGCCCAGGGGCAGATAACGGTGAAAGACCTGAGAAACACTTACCAGATAATAGAGGCAAGTCACAGCAAATGAGGATAAGTGAATGTTGAAAGACCACCAAGATGCCTGCGGACACGGATTCTATGAGTATCTCAAGAATGAGACAGGGTCAGAAATTATCGAAAGGGATGATGGTTATATTGATACGTTGGCACTGAAAGGGTATTTCAATAAATACAAAGACTGGTATCCTGCTCAAAGAAAGTCGATGAGACATGCCAGAGGTAGAGTTCTGGACATCGGATGTGGCGCAGGCAGACATGCCCTCTACCTCCAAGAAAAGGGGTATGATGTCTTGGGGATTGATAACTCCCCTCTAGCAATTGAGGTTTGCAAACTAAGGGGATTAAAAAATGCCAGAGTGACATCCATAACTCAAATTAACTCTAAACTAGGTGTCTTTGATACGATTCTTATGATGGGCAATAATTTTGGCCTGTTCGGGAGTTTTGAAGGTGCCAGACGGTTGCTAAGGAAAGTCAGTAAGATAACCTCCGAAAATGGCAGAATAATTGCCGAGAGCAATGATGTCTACAAGACAGATACCCCGGAACATCTGAGCTATCATCAGTTTAATCGGAAAAGAGGGAGGATGGCGGGACAAATAAAATTGAGGGTGAGATACAAGAAATACGCTACTCCGTGGTTCGACTACCTTATGGTCTCGAAAGAGGAAATGGAGAATATCCTCGATGGAACCGATTGGAAAGTTAACCGGTTTATTGAATCTGACGGTTCTTTATACATAGCAATCATTGACAAGAAGAAGTTATGATGTGGTAACCGGCTAATTCCGATACCAGAATATCGAAATTGCTTCTCGTATCCTCTATCTTAGTCTTGGGAGTAAAGAAACTATTGATGGTGAGGGAATGAAAGGCAGGGTAATATCGGGTAAAACAAGGCTCTGTGGTCTCATCGGTGACCCGGTAGAGCATTCGATGTCGCCGGTAATGCACAACGCCGCCTTCAAAAAAATAGGGCTGGATTATTTATACCTGCCCTTCCGGGTAAAAAAGGAGGCGCTGGGTAAAGCGATTGAAGGGATGCGCGCCCTGAATATAAAGGGGCTGAATGTTACCATCCCCCATAAGGTTGCCGTCCTCCGGTTCTTGGATAAGCTCGACCCCTTGGCTGAGAAGATAGGCGCCGTCAATACTATCGTCAATGACGCAGGGGTTTTAACCGGTTACAATACCGATGCCAGCGGATGGCTACAGGCGCTACTGGAGAGGGGAGTGGCACCAGAGGGGAAGAACATCGTTATTCTGGGAGCCGGCGGCGCCGCCAGGGCAATCTCTTTTATTCTGGCGGAGAGGGGTGCTCGTCTGGTTATCCTTAACCGGCCATCGGGACTGGATGGGGCAAAGAAGCTGGCTAACCGCATTTCACGGATTTTTACTAAAGAAGTTGAAGCCCTGGAGCTAAATAGGGAAAATCTGGCGGCAGTCCTGGGTAAAGCCGATATTCTGGTTAACGCTACCAGTGTCGGCATGAGCCCTGAGACTGACCAGACTCCGGTTGACGCTGACCGGCTCCGCTCTGGCTTGACTGTCTTCGATATTGTCTATAACCCAATCAAAACGAGGCTGCTGAGAGAGGCTGAGATGGCCGGGGCTGAAATCATCGGCGGACTGGATATGCTGGTCTGGCAGGGAGCATTAGCCTTTGAGAAGTGGACCGGTCAGAAAGCACCAATCAAATTAATGAAAGAGGCAGCAATCAAGTTACTAAGAGGTTCCTTAGAAACCCATCCCCCTGCCCCCTTCCCTTCATAAGGGAAGGGGGAGTGTAAGTTAGAGAGGGGCGAAGCCCCTCTCTAAAATCTCTTCCCCCTCTCCTTGCTCAGGAGAGGGGGATTAAGGGGGTGAGGTTAACAAAGAACATGAAAACTAATATCGCTTTAATCGGGTTTATGGGAAGCGGCAAAACGGCCGTTGGTGAGGTTCTAGCTAAAAAGCTGAGCAGGAAATTCATTGAGCTGGACTCTCTGATTGAGCAGAAGGCGGGAAAGTCTATCCCTGAAATCTTCCAGCAGGATGGTGAAATAGCCTTTCGCGAGCTTGAGATTGGGGTTACTAAAGAGATTGCCGCAATGAGGAAAGCGGTTATCGCCTGCGGCGGAGGGGTAGTCCTCAACAAGATAAACAGTGACCGGCTGAGAGAAGGAGGCACCGTTGTTTATCTCACGGCATCGCCCGGAGTAATTCTGAAGCGGGTATCGAAAGAGGCGGGGCAAAGACCTCTACTTGAAGTAGATGACCCTATCCAGACCATCCGTGAGCTTTTAAGGTTTAGAACCCCCCTTTACGAACGAGCCGCCGATATCACCATAAATACCTCAAAACTGGACATTAATGGTGTGGCTGAGCAAATAATAGACAGGCTAAAAGAAGATGAAAGCTTCACTGGCTAAAAGCGAGATAAAAGGTAAGGTAATCGCCCCTTCCTCGAAAAGCTATACTATTCGGGCATTAATGTCTGCTGCTCTGGCCAGGGGTGAAAGTGAGATAATACAGCCTTTAGGCTCAGATGATACCGAAGCCGCCACGGACGTGTTAGCTAAAATCGGGGTTGGTATTCATCAGGATGAAGGCTACTGGCGGGTCAGCGGCGGTGATTTCCGTGAGCCTGGTAGCGACCTGCCCTGCCGGGAGTCGGCGGCGACATTAAGATTTATGACCGCCATCGGCTCATTAGTGCCCGGTAGGTGCCGCCTGACCTCAGACCCTTCTCTGGCGGTAAGACCGATAAAACCACTAATCCAGGCGCTGGGGCAACTGGGGGTTGATTGTCATCAGAACAAAGAAGGGGTGGTGGTTATTAAGGGGGGTAGTCTAAGAGGTGGAGTTGCTGCATTACCCGGTAATATCAGCTCTCAGTTTGTCTCAGCCCTGCTGCTCGTCTCCCCTCTGGCTGATGAGGACGTTAAAATCAGGCTGACCACACCCCTGGAATCGCAGCCCTTTGTCCTGATGACGATAGAATGCCTCAAAACGTTCGGTATAAAAGTAAACTTTTCCCGGGACCTGAGGGAATTTGAGACAGTAAGGCAAAGGTACCAACCAGCTAAATACGGAGTCGAGGGGGATTGGTCCTCAGCGTCATACCCCTTAGCTCTGGGGGCTTTGTGCGGCGAGGTGGCAGTAGAGAACTTAAACCCGGAAAGTTTACAGGGTGACAAGGCAATACTGGACTTCCTGAGAGCTCTGGGGGCTTCAGTGACTACTGGTAAAAATTCGGTTACGATAAAGAAGGCAAGACTGAAGGCGATAAAAGCCAATTTGTCCGACTGCATAGACCTGCTGCCAACCGTGGCCGTCCTGGCCGCCGCCGCCGATGGCGTCAGTGAGTTTAGCGGTATCGAGAGGGCGCGGCTAAAGGAATCAAACCGCCCTTCCGCTTTAAGAGAAGGCCTGGAGGGGATGGGTATCAAAGTCACCGAAGAAAGTAATAAACTATCTATCACCGGCTCACCAGCCAGAGGCTCGGTGATAGATAGCCGGGGTGACCACCGTATTGCCATGGCTTTTAGCCTGCTCGGCTTGGTGGCCGGCGGCACCATAATCAACGATGCTGAATGTGTCTCGAAGACATATCCTGAATTCTGGGAGATACTTAAGCAGCTCGGCGGCAAAGTGAAACTGGCATGATGCTGTGATACTTCCGGTAGTAGTATGAGGAGGCTGTTTAACAGCTTCATGAGAAATCGGGGGCGAGGTGAAGATAGATGGAAAATAGTTTCGGTAAGCTGTTCACCATAACCAGTTTTGGGGAAAGCCACGGCCGCTGCGTCGGCGTCACCATAGACGGCTGCCCGGCCGGTTTACCCCTGACCAGGGAGGATATCCAGGGGGAAGTGGATAAAAGAAGAGCGGGGGCGAGTATCGCCTCAACCAGTAGAGTTGAGGCGGATGAAGTTGAGATTCTGAGCGGTATCTTTAATGGTTATACCACTGGTGCCCCCCTCTGCTTGCTGGTATGGAACCGGGATGTTGATTCCAGTGAATACGAAAAAATCAGATTTCTGCCACGACCGGGCCACGCCGATTACACTGCCCTTATTAAGTATGGCGGCTTTAATGATTTCCGGGGTGGCGGCCGATTCTCAGGCAGAATCACGGCTACTTTTGTCATGGCTGGAGCCGTGGCTAAGAAATTACTTAACCTGATTGGTATTGAGGTGCTGGCTCATACCATTGAAATAGGGGGCATCAAAGTCGAGACAAAGAGACCTGATGAAATAAGAAGGAATGTGGAGAAAAACCCGCTCAGATGTGCCGACCTTAAAGCTGCCAGAGAGATGGCAAGGCTGATTGAGCGAGCCAGGAAGGAGGGCGATAGTGTCGGCGGAGCGATTGAGGGTATAGCCCTCAATCTGCCGGTTGGTCTGGGGGAGCCGGTCTTTGACACGTTAGAGGGAGACTTAGCCAAGGCTCTTTTTGCCATTCCGGCAGTTAAGGGGATTGAATTCGGTGCCGGCTTCTCCGTGGCTGGCAAAAGAGGCTCGGAGAACAACGACCCGTTTACCATCCAGGATGATAAGATAGTTACCACGACCAATAATGCCGGCGGCATACTCGGCGGCATCAGTAACGGCATGCCGCTAGTGGTCAGGGTGGCGGTTAAGCCAACGCCCTCTATCGCTGGCAGCCAGCTAACGGTTAATCTGGAAAATAGGCACAGCGCCAGCCTGGAAGTCAAGGGCCGGCACGATGCCTGTATTGTGCCCAGGGCGGTGCCGGTGGTGGCAGCAATGATGGCGGTAACCCTGTGTGATTTCGCCCTGAGGGCAGGATTACTACCGAGGGTAATAAAATGAGTATTGGGAGGGAACAGTAAAGCGTAAGAAAAGCATCGGACTAAGAATACTCCTAGGGATAGCAGCAATTGCATGTGGACTAGCTGTCCAAGTCGTTGGGGCATTCATCACCAAGCTCATAGGCATCCCATTTCTGGATGTGTTGTTTACCTTTGCGGGATTTGGAGTAATGGGCTACCTCATATATGAATGGTCAATAAAATGAGAATAAGAGTAATGAAGCGATACCTTATCCTAATTCTGGCAATCTTGGTGCTGGCTTCAGGAATGGTGGTAGGGTGTGCGCCAGATTTGCCAAAAGAAATATATGACCAGCTATTTATTATAGGTAACGATAAAGGATACGGATGGGGATACTGGCTAACGGCTGAAGCTGAAAAACAAGGGATTCTTGAGGCTTTTATTACGAATTTGATTCCTCCAGATATTGTTGACGAGGCTCAGAAGCTTAACCCGAAGGTCAATATCCGAGATTTTTATACTCCTAAAGGCTACTGGACGATGGAGGATGTCGCTGATACTCACCTTCCAGATGGCACTCCTTTTAATGACAAGCAGAAGAAGCAGGCAATGGAAGCTTACAATTGGGGGTTTTATACAGGATTTATGGACGGTTCTAAGGATTATTTGGAAGGCAAACCTCACCGCCGTTTTCCTTAGCTGGTGAGGGCAGGATTACTACCGAGGGTGATAAAATGAGTCTGGAAGACCTGAGAAAGAAAATCGACGAAGCCGATGCCCGAATAGTCAGGCTTATCGCCGAGAGGATGAGAATTGCCGAAAAAATAGGGGAAGAGAAAAGGGGGCAGGGAAAACAGATTGAGGATTTAGCCAGGGAAGAGAAAGTCCTGGAAAATGTCAAAAATATCGCCCGGCAAGAGAAGATAAGCCAGGAGGGTATTGCCACTATCTACCGGCAAATAATGAGCGCCTCCAAGAGCGTCGAGGGAATAGTGGTTGCTTTTCAGGGGGAACTGGGCGCCTATAGTGAGGAAGCCACCCTCCAGCACTTCGGACCTCTAATTCAGGTCAAACCCTGTGAAACCTTGGACGATGTCTTCAAGGTCGTGGAACAGGGTAAGGCACAGTTTGGCATCGTGCCCATTGAAAATTCGCTGGAAGGAAGCATCAGCCAGGTCTACGACCTGCTGCTCGATTCAAGTCTCAGGGTAAGCGGTGAGACGGAGCTTCGGGTCGTCCACTGCCTGATTGCCCGCCCGGAAACACGGCTGGAACTGGTAAAGAAGGTCTATTCTCACCCCCAGGCTCTGGGACAGTGTCGAGCTTTTCTTAAGCATCTAAACTGTGAGCTTATCCCGACCTACGATACCGCTGGCAGCGTCAAGATGATAAAGGAGAAGGGCATCACCGATGGCGCCGCCGTTGCCAGCAGCCGGGCTGCCGAAATCTACGGGATGCAGATTCTTGCCCGGGAAATAGAGGATAACCCGAATAATTTCACCCGGTTTTTCATTTTAGCCCAGCAGGACTCGCCGCCATCGGGCAATGATAAGACCTCTATCGTTTTTTCGGTAAGCCACAGACCGGGAGCACTATATGAGTTCCTTAAAGAGCTGGCTTCAAGAAAGATTAACCTGACCAAGATAGAGTCCAGGCCAACGAGGCAAAAACCCTGGGAGTATAACTTCTATCTCGATTTTGAAGGTCACCGTGAAGATAAGGCGGCTCGGGAAACCCTGGACTATTTGGAAAAGGCAGCCCTCTTCGTTAAAGTCCTGGGCTCGTATCCCAGGGCAAAATAGCCTTTTAACCTTCCCCGACCGAGGGAGAAACTGGAATAGGGAGAGACTAAAGAGGAAATTCTGCAGTTCTTTGTAGAACGCTACGGAGAGGGAGTGCTAGCAGCTCCGGCTAAATCAGGTTTTAGCCTGGTTGCCTGGCTTGCGCCCATTACCGGGATAGCCGTCGGTGGCATAGTACTTTGGCTAGTCATCAGGAAATGGGCAAGAAGAGGGAAGGAATCCTCTTCCGAGCCGGTTACCTTGAACCCGGGCACTGCTGATGACGAGAAATATAGTAGACAGCTAGAGAAAGAACTGAAGGATTTTGACGATAAAGGCTTTAGATGACTAGAGCTACGCCAGCAGGAGGTAATTAGTGGGACCACGGCGACGAGCATCCAGAAAGGCCCATTCAGCGGCGGGGCATCGGAAGGGCGCAACTCACGACCGCAGGTTTCGCGGACTTGCGTTGGGAGTTATGCTTCTTCTGGTTATAGCTACCGTCGTGGGAGTCCTGGTTTTTCGGGGTGTTACTGAAGGCCCGGGCAGCCAGCGACCCCTTTCAGTATTGCGTACACGGGATTATCACTCTTTAATGTTTAGCACGGACGACCCGCGGGTAGTCTTTTTCGGACATCATGACGGTATCATGCGAAGCGATGATGGTGGAACGACATGGCGGCGTCTTATCGAGCGGCCGAACTTCGATGCGATGGGCGTGGGTGTCAGCCGCCGCGATAGCCGCCTCGTCTACCTGGCAGGACACGATATCTTTGAGGTAAGTCGGGATGGGGGCGTTACCTGGCGACCTGTGCAGCACGACTTGCCCGGTACGGATATTCATGGCTTTGCCGTTAGTCCCGAAGACCGTCTCTTTGCCTTTGTGGTGGGCTACGGTTTGTTCCGCAGCAGTGATGCGGGAAGCACCTGGGTGAGGCTCAGCTCTCAACTTCCGGCGGATGTGATGGGCCTTGCTACGGGTGGGGGAAACCCCGAGACGCTTTATGTTGCCAGTATGAGTGGTGGGGTCCTCAAAAGCGCTGACGGAGGGCAGACCTGGGTGCAGGTGGGCCGGGGTCTAATCTCCGGCGCAGTAATGGTGATCGCTCTTGACCCCGGGGCGCCAAATACGGTTTATGCTGGCGGTGATGAGGGTCTCTATAAGAGCGTTGATAGAGGTGATTCCTGGACAAAGTTAGCTTTTACGGGTAGTAACGTTACGGCCCTGGCAATCAGCCCAGCACAGGCTGGCCTCCTTCTGGCCATTAATGTCGTCGGGGAAGAGGGACAGGTTTACCGAAGCGAAGATGGAGGCGTGACATGGGGAAGGTGAGTTCACGGCTTGATGGAGACCCGAGGCATTTGGTGGCGGCGGTGTTGGCGTTGGGGCAGACGTGTGCGTTGTAGTTGACGGTGTTACGGCTGGTTTTGCTTGGCACCCGAGAACTGAGACTGAAACCAGAATACAGGTAATTAGAAGAGCCATACCACCTTTCATGTTTCACCTCCTCAGAGAGCAATGAAGCTGGCTGGCCACTTTGGACAGTTCCCGAACTTTCATTCGAGAAGAAGCAGCTTATTCCAGCACTTCAAGAGCTACTCGTATTTTATCCAGAACCAGCAGAATAAGTTTATTATACCCCGAGCGTATCCGTCAAACGATTAGAGTACAAATATTATGGTGTGTAATAAAC
>JACQGQ010000007.1 GCA_016199495.1 Chloroflexota bacterium | reverse complement strand
TTGTCCCTCTCCCCTTGTGAAGGGGAGAGGGAAGAGATTGAAGAGAGGGGGCGAAGCCCCCTCTCTTACCTACGCTCCCCCCTTCCCTTGGTAAGGGAAGGGGGATAGGGGGATGGGTTGTTTAACAAGTTCACAATAAAAGACATCGCTTTATCTCAGCAATAGCCTCTTGAGCGGCTAGCTCACCCTGTCGCATACACTCCTCAGCCCGACGGAAATCAGCAAAGGCAATATCTCCCACCTGAGGCTCAATCACGATATCAGCCCCGCTAAGGCTGGACTTTACCATTTGATAGCTGGCAATGTAGAACGTCTGCATGATGACTCCGAAGATACTAGGCTCTTTTCTTTCTCGCCTGCCTCGATAAGGCAAGACATTCACGGCGATAATGAAGTCCGCCCCCATTGCCTTAAGAACACTCACCGGCACCGGGCTGACTAAACCACCATCAACCAGATAGCGGCTTTCCCATTTAGCCACCGTAAACAGCCCCGGAAGAGACCCGCTCGCCCTTATCCCCTCCCAGACCAAGCCCCGCTTAATTACTACCTCCTCACCGCTACCGATATCAGTCGCCACACAAGCAAAGGGTATTCTTAAATCTCCAAATTCGATATCACCGATAGTCGGCCGCAACGTGTTTTCAATTTTCCGCCCCCGAATCAAACCAGTCCTGGGTAAGACCGGGTCGAGCAAAGAGGCGAACTTCTTGGAACCCATGCCCAGCGCCAGATTTTTTATCCGACCAACATCTTTCTGCTGGGCATAAAAAGCACCAATCAAAGCACCGATACTGGTACCGGCAATCATGTCAACCGGAATACCTTCTCTATCCAGGACTTCCAGTACTCCAATGTGAGCCAGCCCCCGAGCGGCACCACTACCCAGAGCCAGGCCCACTTTTTTTCTGGGTGATTCCCCCCTCTTTATTGCCATAGTTCCTCAATATCTTTTTCGGCCTGTTTTCTAATCTCAGCCGCGCCGGCAGGGAGGAAATCCTTGTAGGAATCAGCGGAACCATACTCCCGTGTCCTGACTACTACCGGCATCGGCACGGCATGACCGAAGATGAGTGCCTGCTGCCGGGATTCCAACCTGGCTAACACCGACTTGAGTTCACTTTTACCGGAAACACCGGAGAGGACACTATCAATATCACGCTCATTGTCCAGCAGGCAACTTATCTTGGTGCCGAGTTGAGACATCACCTCATCGTCAATACCACTGGGGCGTTGGTCAATGACTAACAGGGTAACATTATACTTACGCATCTCGCGGGCAATGGTGCCAAAAATGGTCTGGCTGGCTATCCCGGGGTTAAGGAAGCGGTGTGCCTCCTCGATGGTGATAACCAGGGGATGGGGTGGGGCAATGTCTTCACCCATGGCTCTTTCCATTCTCTCCTGATATTTAGCATAAATACGGCGGGTGAGCATATTAGCCACCAGGATATAAGCCGTAATATCCCGATAGCGGCCAAACTCGAGGACAACATTGCTGCCGCGGTCAAGGTGGTCAAGAATAGCCTCGACGGCATTGGTTGAGGCATGCGATTCGATAAAGGGAAGTCGCCTGATAGTTGCCAGCCCCCGCTGCAGGTTCTGAAAGGTGCTCTCGTGGATACTCAACTCTTTGAGCAACTCCCTGGTCTCCTCAGAGTCTTTCAACTGGAGGGTGCTCAGCAACCAATCCCGACGAAACCGCCTCGATAGCTGGTAGACCGCCTCAATAGCCGGCTCAGTCAGGTTCAATGTCTGGCGCAGCAACACCATGTCTTCCGCTTCTATCTCGTCATAGCCTATCTTAACAACAAAGTCGGTGCTTACTTTTCTTCGCCGCGAATTTTCTTCATCAAGGGTAAAGACAGCCACCTGTTCCGGGAAAAGCTGCTTCAGAGCCTTAACCGCCCGTCCCCCCTCGCTGGTGCCGGCCCAGCCATACTCGCTATGCATATCGAAGATTAAATTGACGGCGGCGCTCTTCTGCAGCATACCGATAAGCAGTATCCGGGTCAGGAAGGTCTTGCCCGTGCCGCTCTTACCGAAGATACCGTTTGACCGCTTGACCAGCTCCGGCAGGTCGAGGCAAATCCTGGTCTCCATATCCAGCGGGGTGCCGATATAGAACTTCCTCTCGTCCTCGCCGCCAAAAACCAGCTCCACATCCCGCTGCGATGCCAGGTTCACCCGGGAAAAATGACTGGCGACCGTCTTCACCGGCTGCGGTCCCTCAATCAACTCGGTAACACCACCGCCAATAGTCAGCATCGGCAAAACATGGAGGGTGGCATAAACGCTGGTGCCAGCTAACACCTCCGCCATAAACGGGTCGGAAATATCAGGCGGGGTCAGGGTAAGCTTCTGGTCGATGACCCCCAGGCTGATATCGGTTATCATGCCGAAGAAGCGGCGCTTCTCCCCCTCGATGGTGACATAGCGCCCCACGGCCATATCCTCAACCGAAGCCGCGCTATCCAGCCTGACTTCTACCCCCTTATTCAATGAACCGGAGATGACGATACCCAATTGCTCATTATTTTCTGGCATCACTGTCTCATTCTCCCTATTTCTCAAAATGAGGGCGCTAGCATTGAGAAGTTGTTTGCTGACCCCTCACCCTTTATCCCTCTCCCCTTCGCAAGGGGAGAGGGAAGAGATTGTAGAGAGGGGGCAAAGCCCCCTCTCTTACCGACACTCCCCCTTCCCTTGATAAGGGAAGGGGGCAGGGGGATAGGTTGTTAAACGACCTCAACGTTTAATCACTGGCTTAACCTTTTCTGAATCACTGTCTCAGCCTCCCCAGAATAGCCTTGAGCCGGTTAAAATCGCCACTAAGTAAGATAGCTAACTCCTTACCGGCCGCCACCAGAAAGACGTGGGGGTCGGCACATAGCTGGCTCATCTGCCGCAGCGAGGCCGCCACCAGCTCCTCCGCTGCCACCGGCAGATGAGTGTTGAGCAGTATATTGAGGAAGCTCAAGGACTGGCTGAACTCCCTGACCTCGTCAGCCGGGCACAGATGGACAAAACCGTGAATGCGGGCTGGCTTAGCTGGCAGGTAGCGGTACAATTTTTCCTTTTCCCGGTATCCGACCACTAAAGCGCTGAACTCGGTGCGCAGCAGCTTCAGTAGCTGCGGGCTGGAGCGGTAGATTTCCGCCTCACTCGCCTCGTCCCTACCCCGGGCAATCGGGCGCCGCCCCGGCTCCAGGCTGGCAGTGGTGGCATGATAGACGATGCCATATAGCGCCACCGATTCATCAGTGGTCTTCACCAGACTGCCCAGTGGTGGCGACTGGTAGAGCTGGTAGCACTGCGCCACAAAATCGGTGGTGCTGGCTTCAATAATTTCGCCCACCCTGCTTGTCAGCTCAGCCATAATTTATCCTTGTTATTTATAGAACCCCATCCCCCTGTATCCCCCTTCCCCTCAGGGGAAGGGGGAAGTTTGGTGAAGAGGGGCTTCGCCCCTCTTGGACTCCCCTATTTCTTAATTAAAAGGTATCCTGCCTGTAAGCCAACAGCTACCGCAAGCCCTATGATAACCCATGCCAGACTGGTTCTGCCTATCCAGAATAGTTCGTTGATTGCCACGATAACAGCAATTAACAGAGAAGCCCATAACATAAATTTCATAATCTTATTTCTTCTTGGCTGCCTGCTTCTCCTGCTTCTTCTCCTTTGACTGCTTGGGTTTCTTTACACTCTTTCTGCCTTTACTGCCCATTGCTTGCCTCCTTTACCTGAGCTATTTCATAGTAAGGATTTGTCTAACTGGTCTTCAACAATCTGGCTTACAGTTTTGGGTTCGATTAACAAGCCTTCTTCCCTTTCGGCTCGGCGGATTTCCTGTAAAGCATCGCGACTAAAATCAAAGCCAATGAAGATACCCTTTTCTCTTTTATCCCGTTTCATGGCTACCTCAAAGTTCTCAATAGCCGGTCTGCCGACCTGGTCGGTTCCCTTAACCTGAATTGGTATGTAGCGGTCTATATCGCCGAATAAATCCAGACCCTCTTTCTTCTCTTTCTTAATATCTTCAATGGGATACAATTTACCGTCTATCCCTTTATCTCTGACTTTAATCTTGTTAGGCACTCCACCTAAAGCATTAACCGCCCAGTTCTGGAACTCAAAGGCGGGATAGGCTCGCAGCTCTTCCACCGTCTTGGGCAGGTCTCTAATCCAGAAGTCTACGCCCTCTTTTATGCCACAGCTATCCTGCAACCGCTTTGCCACCACTCGGCAGGCAGTCGGCGATATGTCTATACCAATCCACTTTCTTTTCAATCTTTGTGCTACAACTAAAGTTGTGCCACATCCACAAAAGGCATCCAAAACAATATCGCCCTCATTACTGCTCGCCTTTACTATTCTATCCAGTAAAGCTATGGGTTTTTGAGTGGGATAACCTAGGAATTCCTGTTTGGCAACGATTGGTATATCTATCCAGATATTTGAAACCTGTTTGCCCTTCGCAAGCCTCTCTGAAAGATAGTATTTTTCGCGTATTGTCCTCTTAGTGAAATGAAGCCGATTGTCCTTCTCTAATTCACGCATCCTGTTTTCATTGAAACGCCAGCCATTTTTGGGTGGTTGCCATTCTTTGCCTCGCAGGTCTTTGTAGACATACCTTAAATGAGGACGATAGGCAGGATTTATGATTGGTTGAGTATTGTATTTACCACGCCCATCGCTGTCATCTAAATTGAAGGTAGCTATGTCTTGTTCTGATAATGGCTGAAGTACTGGTTGAAAACAGTAATTATTACTTTTGGTATACCATAAAATACTATCAGTATTCTGTGGTAAGTTTCTATAAATCGGCTTACCAGCCGATGTCCTTTGCCAGATAATCTCATTTCTAAAATTGCCATACCCAAATAAATCATCTCTATCTAACATGACCTTGATATAATGAGACGCATGCCAATCACAATGATAGTAGAAACTGCCAGTTGGCTTCAGAACCCGGTATAATTCTTTCACTCTAGGGCGCATGTAGTCAAGATAGACTGGGACATTTTCAAATCTATCTTCAAAGCGTCTCTTTTCCTGCTCCTGCCAGAAAGCGACATAGTTACGATTAGAGCTAAAGGGCGGGTCAATATAAATCAGGTCAATGCTCTCATCTGGTATCTCTTTGAGCTTTATTAAACAATCACCGCAGTAAATTACATTGGTCTCCATCGTAAGCTCTCCTTTTTAATCCCCTCCCCCCAACCAGGTGTTTAAGAGAGCGGTAGCCCTCTTCTCATTTTACCTCTCCCATCTCAAAAAATCCTAAGCTCTAAACACTAAATCCTAAATTTTTGGATTTTGAATTTGTTTAGAGTTTAGATTTTAGCATTTAGGATTTGTCTCTATATCCGTCTTGTTCTTTCCCCTCCTAAAATCATATATTAAGACGAGTGGGAAGTAAACCCCGTGGCTGGTAGCGGCACTAGCCTTATCTCCCCCCTATCCTGCCCGGGCACTTTGTGCTTAGAGTGGGGATGGGGGCGGAGGGGTGGCCAAGACCGGTACTTGATGTCAATGAGATTGCCGGAGTAAGCTCAATGCCTGGGGCTGACTGTCGCGGCAGATGCTATCAAGCCTCGGCCAATGGGCTGCAGTGACTCGTCTGCGCTCTTGGCACAAACCTCCCCCACAGCCAGGAGGGTCTTGCCCCCAATAGTATCTCTCCAGAACCAGCTGAGGAGAGGCCTCGCCGACGATACCTTCATACCCGGCTGGGCAGTTACTGCTTCGAAGTAGTAGGCTTTTAAGTCCTCTACCGTGAATCTGAGCTCGTCGGCGAGAGAGATATCTTGACGTGGGTTTTCCGCGACATTGCCTTCAACAAACGAACAAATAAAGTCGCCCATGGCGGCCGGAGCAAGCTGGCTGACACCAACCGTAGTCCGTCCCCGTTTCTTAACCGCCATATCATACCAGGGACGCAGCGACATTATTTCACTCTTGAAAGCGGCACATAGTTTCTCGGTTTCGGTCGCGCCATCTGTCGCTTCAATACGGATGTTTACCGGGCAGGCCAGCACCGCCGGCGGTGCGCTTGAGACGGGCGCTTCCTCGGCAAAGTCTGCCAGTATCGGACCCTCCGCGGCCTCAAGTAATTTTAAGGCAGCCAGCAGTACTTTCTTTTGAAATAGCGGAGCACCCGGCATACCCAGGGGGTGGCCAAGCTCAAAAGGTACCCACAGTGCTCGTGGGGGCTTGATTTTCTCAGTATGCAGGCGAATAAGACTTATCTGTGTCGTCGCTAGTCCTGCTCCTTCAAAGAAATGAGCCAGCACGCCAACGGCGCGCGTACAATTAGGTCAAACCGGCACCAATAAAACCGCGTTTACCTTGTCCTTCTTCAGCAGGTCGGCGACAAAGCGAGCCTGTTGCTCCCATCTCATCGGGTCATCAGCGCCCATAAACGAGTAGTGGAAGTCAGCGACGCTACCGATAGTGCCTGCCTGAGCAAAATCTTTCAGTAAATCAATCGGGAAGACGACATTCCAATCCTGCTGGAATCCGCTGCGGTCGAAATTAGGCGATACATGACTCATCACCAAGTCGCCGGCGTTGATAGTGCTGGGGATAATCCGGTAGAAATCTCCAGCACTTCGTGTGAAGGGACGGTCGTCACGACCGTGCAGTCCTGCGGTAGAAACGATGGCGACCCGCCTTTTACTCAAGGGAGGACCTTTTACCCAGGGTTGAGTTTCGAATGTCGGACACGGCAGGTTTTCAGCGTTTCTCCTTTGTCCCTCGGAAAGCTCGGCCAATCGTACCATTTTTCTTTACCCCCTTTTCTGAACCTATTTAAACGGCAACCAGATACTCTTTAAGCCTAGCGGCAGCTTCCTCGACAACCCATAATTTCGCAGTTATCCTGCCACCGCTAGAACATATCTGCGGTGATGGTCAGCCTATGGGTAGTGCTCTGGCTAAATAGAGGCACTGGAGTCATCTCTCCGCCGTTCCCTCCACCGCGTAACCAGCCTCCACCCAGGCCCTAAGCCCTCCTTTTAGCGGCTGAGCACTGGCCAGGCCGGCCTCCAGCAGTATTTGCGCCGCACGGGCGCTCGTTTCCTCCTGTGGTCAAGTGCAATAGGTTATTATCTCGTCATAGCCTTTAAGCTCAGCATAACGTTGGGCAATCTCTGCCAGTGGCATTAAGATGGCACCAGCGATATGAGCCTGCTCATATTCCCCGGCTGAACGAGTATCAATAATGACCAGATTGGAACCTGCATCCAATTTATTTTTTACTGCTTCGGCGCTAATACGAGGTATCTCGGATGGGTCTATTGGCGTATTACGACTTCTGCCTGTTTGGAAAAGAACAATAACCAGTGCTATCACTGTGATAAATGAAACCACGCCAAGAACAACATTCTTATCCAAACCAGGCACCTTCAACACTTTCCCTATCCTTTACTGGTTACTGATAGAGATAGCCGTAAGGGTATTATACCCCTCACCTGATTAGACAGTAAAGTTAAAAGGGGAGCTTTTCCAGCACCTTAGCTTTAGGACATTCTGTCTACCTTGAAAATTGTAGCTTGTGTTCTGAGACGACTTTGGCGATGGAACGAATCTCATCCCCGCCGACCGGTTTCCTGATAATCTGAAAACTGATGGCATCCTCGGCGGCACTTTGCAACTGGTCGAGAAAATCTTCATAATAAGCCGTGACGATATAGATTGGTACCGTCGGCCGTAGTTTCCATAGTTGCCGCAGTGTTTCGACACCATTTAAGCCGGGCATCTTCAGGTCAAGGAAAATCAGGTCGAAAGGGGTCTTTCGTGCTTTCTCGATGCCTTTTTCACCCGATGCGGCGGTCTCTACCTGATAGCCGGTATCCTCAAGGGCCAGGATAAACGACTTCCTGATGACCTCTTCATCGTCAATGACCAGTATCCGTATACTCATTTTGTTCCTCCTTTCCTTTCTAGTGGCAAAATAATGGTAAAGGTTGTGCCCACACCCGGCTGGCTCTGGCAGGCAATATCTCCCCCCAGCGAGTTGATAATATTACGACTGATGGTTAGTCCCAGCCCCGTCCCCCGTCCCACCGGTTTGGTGGTGAAAAAGGGTTCGTAGATTTTTTCCAGGATTTCCGGGGCGATACCACACCCGCTATCAGCCACTGTCAGCTGAACAAAATCGCCTTCCCGGTGGAGTTCAAGATGAATTTCCTTTCTCTGGCTCTCCGCTAAAGCATCCAGAGCATTACTGACAAGGTTAAGTAATACCTGTTGCATACCGTTTACCGCCATCAATATCCTTGGAGTGCCCTCGGCAATATGCCGGGTCAGCAAAACGTGGTCTTTTTCAATACGGTAGCTCAGCAGCTTGACCACCCGGTCAATAATCGTAGTAAAACTCTCCAGCTGATATTCCTCTTCAGCCTCGTTCTCCCGATGAGAAAAAGTCATCAGATTCCGGACAATATCAGCACAGCGCCCTGTTTCCCGCTCGATACCCTGGAGAACCGGGTATCTCCGGTCGTCTTCGGCGGTATGTTTTAAGCAATACTGGGCAAAGTTGAGCATCCCCATCATGGGATTGAGTAGCTCGTGGGCAACACCGGCGGCCATCATGCCCACGGCACTCATTTTTTCTGCCTTTGCCATCTGGAGTTGTATTTTCCTGCGTTCGCTAGTGTCCATAAAATATCCCAGGGTTGCCCTTGTTCCACCGTATTTAATGGAGGCGGCTATCTCTAAGACCCACTTAATATCTCCGGCCCTGGTGGTAACTCTGTATTCGTAGGGTACAGAACGCTCGCCCTTCAGCATCCCGACAGCATTTCCCCTGACCATCTCTCTATCTCCCGGAACGACAAGGCTCAAAGAATCCATACCAAGCAACTCATTTTCGTTGTAGCCGGTGTCTTTCTGAAACTGGGGATTGACGAACTTAAACCTTCCATCCTGGACAATGTAGATGCCAACCGGGGAGCTAAGGATTAAGCTTCTTAACAAGTCCTCTGCTTGCTTGCGCTCTATCGCATAGCGCAGGACACGCTGCAGCGTTCTGCTATCGATGTCTCCTTTGACCAGGTAATCTTGCGCCCCCTGACGTATTGCCTGGACAGCCAGTGTTTCATCCTCAATACCAGTCATCACCACAATCGGCACTGCTGGTATCCGGGCGCACACCTTGTCAAGTGTGTCCAGCCCCTGGCTGTCGGGCAAGCCGAGGTCTAACAGGACGACATCGTATTCTCCCTGGGCAAGATACTCCAAGCCGGTTGACAACCGGTCGACACATTCAATTTGATATTCGCCCCGGCCCGCTACAGCCAGCATTTTCTGTAGCAGACGGGTGTAAGCCGGGTCATCCTCCAGCAGCAGGATTTTAATATACTTAGCGCTCATTTCCCTTTACCTTACAGAAGTTTCACGACAACGAAGCCAAATCTTCAGTAGCTTTGACCACTATCCGGCATCCTCAGCCGATGACCTGAAGATAGCAAAATAAGTGACAATAGTCTATTATTGGTCAAAAATACCAATCGTTATTATAGCAGATAACGTGCTATTTGTCCACAATGTGTCCTTCAGACAATACCACTGAGCATACTGAGCTTATTCTGTGGACTTTGAAGCCTGTGAGGTGCCCCCGGATTGTGAACAGGTTATTAAGCGCTGGTTCAGCTCTTAAAATAACAAACGGGGGCAGATTGAAGGGGCTGGCGCCCCTTCAATCTGCCCTTCATTAAACGAAACGACTTCGGAGGCTAGAACTCCTGTCGGCCCTCAAGAGCGCGGGTGAGGGTGACATCATCAGCGTATTCCAGCTCGGTGCCGAAGGGTAGTCCGCGGGCAAGGCGGGTAACCTTAATACCCAGGGGAGAAATAAGTTTGTTGAGATAGAGGGCGGTTTGCTCACCCTCCAGATTGGTATTGGTAGCTAAGATAACTTCGTCTATCTGGCTATCCTGTAGTCTCGGCATCAGCTCCCTGATTCTGATATCAGCCGCACCTACTCCCTCAGTCGGTGAGATGGCGCCATGAAGCACATGATAGAGTCCCTGGTAAATTCCGGTATGCTCCAGAGCCAGGATATCCTGCGGCTGTTCAACAATACAAATCTTCCTCCGGTCGCGTTCCTCACTGCGACAGACCAGGCAGGGATTAGCGTCAGTAACATTAAAACAGGTAGCGCACAGTGTAATCTCCCGTTTCACTGACAAGATGGCAGTAGCCAAGAGCCCGGCTTGCTCTTCCGGGGCGCGGAGCAGGTAATAGGCGAGGCGCTGGGCGCTCTTCGGGCCGATGCCAGGTAGTTTATTAAGCTCCTGGATGAGTTTAGATATTGCCCCGGCGGTGGCAGGCAGACCCTGATTCAAGGATAATTCTCCTTATAAGATTTCTTGTTAACCCTATCCCCTTTATCCCCTTCCCCTTAATGAGGGGAAGGGGAAAGAATTTTATAGAAGAGGGACTGCGTCCCTCTTCAACACCCTGTCTTTTAACGAGAGAGGCGAAGCCCCTCTTTAACTCCCCTTTTATTTACTGCTCTAAAGGAGAGGGGGAAGAGAGTTTTAAGAGGGGTTAAGCCCCTCTTTGCCACCAAAACTACTTGCTATGGACTAATTACAATAATTCCTTCAATTCTGACAGGGAATGTATTTCGTACTCCATTTTAATTCCCGAAGTATTTTCTACTCTCTCCCGGTTGAGCCAGACACATTTAATACCGGCGTTAATTGCTCCCATAACATCATTTTGCAGAGAATCACCCACGTGAAGAAATTCGTGTTCCGAACAACCGGCTTTTTCTCTAGCAATCTGGAATAATTTTGAATCAGGTTTTTCTACTCCGTAATTTTGAGAAAACACGACAAATTGAAACATCTCCTCCAGACCACACCGCTCCGGGTAGGTATTACCATTCGAAAGCAATCCAAGGGCATATCTCGCTTTCAATGTTTCTAATGTTGTCAAAACATCGTCATAGAGTTCAATATCCTCAAAACGGTGCTTAAGATATACTTGGTTAAGATGGGATGCTAGAGCGTTATTGGGTCTACCAACATCTTGGAGAGTCTGCCGAAAAGCTTCTAGGCGAATTACCTCAAGATTGGTTGCCCTGCCCTTAAACTCGTCAGCTACTCTATTTCTGATTTTAACCATCTTCTCGATATTAAGCATAGCCGCTGCCTTAGGGTCGGCTTGTTCCAATTCGCATAGTACAAAATGAAGCGAGTGTTGCATAACCTTCTCAAAATCCCACAGAGTTCCGTCTCCATCAAACGAAATTACCTGTATGCCACTAATTTTGTTCATATACCGCCATCCTAGAGAAGGTATCTAGGTCAGCCCGGGGATTTTGAGACCGCCGGTTAATCCCTTTAACTGCTTGGCCGCCAGTTTCTGAGACTTGGCATGAGCTTCAGTTATCGCCTTCAACACCAGTTCTTCCAGATGTTCTGCCTTGTTGGGGTCGAGCACGCTCGGTGATATTTTTATTGACAGTATTTTTTGCTGGCCATTGATGGTCACCTTAACAGCACCTTTGCCTGAGTCGGCTT
This sequence comes from Chloroflexota bacterium, assembly GCA_016199495.1. Classification (GTDB taxonomy): domain Bacteria; phylum Chloroflexota; class Dehalococcoidia; order Dehalococcoidales; family UBA2162; genus JACQGQ01. The sequence goes on along the minus strand of JACQGQ010000007.1, from coordinate 503 downwards.
CTATAATCGTATTGCTCAGCTCTTTTTGAGCCTTGTCCAGCTTTGATTTAAGTTCCTGAGCCTGCTTCAATATCGAAAAATTCATTTTTCCTCCACATGAGTAATTTGGCCACCCATCCTCAGTGCCTCTTTCAACAGGTAATTGTCTTCCAAAATACAGTGCACCCGACAGGGATGCCCCAGGAAGTTACTGATGATTATTTCGGTTACCCGTTGATTTTCTATCTTCTCTATCTGTTCCTTGTGAAAAGGGTGTCTAAAGGATAAGGACACCGTATCATTTTCAACAGTGACTGGCTTAACGCCGGCGCTCCTGAGAATGGCAACCGCCGGGGTTTTTTTGGTATCCTGCGGAGCCTGTTCAATAACTTGTCTCCAGTTTCGTCTGAGGCGTTCAATCTCGCTGCCGACTTCTAGCGGGGCGGTAGTAGCGGCGGCGGCCATTACCGGTGCTGCTGGTAGCGGAACACTGGCTGGTTTCGGTGCGACGACAGGCCGTTTCG
>JACQGQ010000006.1 GCA_016199495.1 Chloroflexota bacterium | reverse complement strand
GTGTAAGTAAGAGAGGGGCGAAGCCCCTCTTATAAGAAAAACCTTCCCCCTTTCCCTTAATAGGGGAAGGGTAGATATAAGAATACAGGAGATTCAATATGTCGGAAAAAGTAGCCTTGGCTTACAGTGGCGGGCTGGATACCTCGGTCGCCATCAAATGGCTTAAAGAGAAATATAAGCTGGATGTTATTGCCGTTACTATCGATGTCGGTAATGAACGTGATTTTTCGGCGGTTCGAAAGAAGGCGCTTGCTATCGGTGCTATCAAGGCAGTGGTGATTGATGCCAAGGAGGCCTTTGTCAATCATTTTGTTTGCCCGGCTTTGCAGGCGGACGCTATCTATGAGGGGCAATACTCATTGGCGACGGCGTTATCCCGCCCCCTGATGGCTAAATTGATGGTAGATACGGCTATCGCGGAGGGGGCTTCAGCCATCGCTCACGGCTGCACGGGTAAGGGCAACGACCAGGTGAGGTTCGAGGTAACTATTAACGCCCTGGCGCCGGCTCTCAAGATTATTGCCCCGGCGCGGCAGTGGGCTATGACCCGTGAGGCAACTATTAGCTATGCCCAAAAACACGATATACCTATCCCCGTGACTGTTTCCAGCCCCTATTCCATCGATGAGAACCTGTGGGGGAAAAGTATTGAGTGCGGCATCCTGGAAGACCCCTGGGTTGAGCCACCGGAAGACGCCTATACCTGGACGAAGTCACCTCTTAAGGCTCCGGATAAGCCGGAATATGTAGCAATTGGCTTTGAGGAGGGCACCCCGGTCGACATCGATGGGCAGAAACTGGATGGGGTTAGCTTAATTCAGCGACTCAATGAGCTGGCTGGTGGGCATGGAGTCGGCCGGGTTGACCATGTGGAGAACCGGCTGGTGGGCATAAAATCGAGGGAAATCTACGAGGCACCGGCGGCCACAGTCTTACTGCAAGCCCATCAGGCGCTGGAGGCAATGACCCTGTCCAAAGACCAGCTACGGTTTAAGCAAAGGGTGGCTATGGAATATGCCGACCTCATCTATAACGGTCTCTGGTTCACCCGACTTCATCAAGACCTGGCGGCCTATGTTAAGAGTTCACAGCGCTTTGTTACTGGCACAGTGCGACTCAAGCTCTTTAAGGGACATTCCAGCGTCGTCGGGCGCAAATCACCCTTTTCGCTCTACAGCTATGGTCTGGCGACCTACGATAAGGGTGACCAGTTTGACCAGAGCGCCTCCCCCGGTTTTATTCACATCTGGGGACTGCCGGTGAGAAACCAGGCTCAGGTGCAGGGCACCGATAAAGCTGAAAGTTCATTGAATATCACCACGCCAAAAAAAACCGGGAAGGCTAAGAAATGAGCTATCTGCGTGGTCGTTTTAAGAAGGCGGCCGATAAAGCGGTAACCGAATATACCGCCTCCATCCCCTTTGACTGGCGACTCTATCCTTATGACATCGCCGGGTCAATTGCCCACGCCCGGATGCTGGCTAAGCAAGGCATAATTTCTAACAAAGAGGCTGAGATTATTACTCAAGGGCTGGCTTCTATCAAAGAGGAGATAGAGCAAGACAAAGTTCAGTTCAAGCCGGAACTGGAAGACATCCACATGAACATTGAAGCCCGACTGATTGAGAAGGTGGGGGAGGTAGGGGGTAAGCTCCACACCGCCCGCTCCCGGAATGACCAGGTAGCCCTGGATATGCGCCTCTTCACTAAAGAGGCAATAGGGGACACTTTGTCCGGCCTGAAAAAATTTCAGCAGGCTTTAATTAATCTGGCAGAAACCAACAAGAATGTGGTTATGCCGGGGTATACCCATTTACAGAGAGCACAGCCGGTATTACTGGCTCATCACCTCCTAGCCTATTTTGAAATGCTGCGGCGGGATACTGACCGCTTTAACGACTGCCTCAAGCGCAGCGATGTCATGCCCCTGGGCAGCGGGGCTATCGCCGGCGTCGCCTACGATATTGACCGTGAGTTTTTAGCTAAGGAACTTGGCTTCAGTCAGCTCAGTCGGAACAGCCTGGATGCCGTCTCGGACCGAGACTTTGTCGTGGAGTATGAAGCGGCCGCCAGCATCGCAATGATGCACCTCTCCCGACTGGCTGAGGAGATTATCCTGTGGTCTTCAGCCGAATTTGATTTTATCGAGCTTGATGAGGCTTATGCCACCGGCTCAAGCATTATGCCCCAGAAGAAAAACCCGGATGTCGCCGAACTGGTTCGGGGTAAGACCGGGCGCGTCTATGGCAACCTCATGGCTATTTTGACAACAATGAAAGGCTTGCCTCTAAGCTACAATAGAGATATGCAGGAAGATAAAGAAGGTTTCTTTGACAGCGTGAATACGCTGCGAGCCAGCCTGGAGGTATTTAGTGGTATGCTTAACAGCCTGCGGGTTAAGGCGGAAAACACCGGGCGGGCCGCCAGGCAAGGCTACATTCTGGCGACTGACCTGGCTGATTATCTGGTTAAGAAGGGAGAAGCCTTCCGCACCGCCCACGATATTGTTGCCAGATTGGTGAGCTACGCTGTGAAAGAAGGCAAGTCGCTTGACAAACTAAAGCTCGCCGAGTACAAAAGTTTTTCCCCCTTATTTGGCGAGGATGTTTACTCAATCACGGTAGAGTCGTCTTTGGCCGCTAGGAATAACATTGGTGGCACGGCACCGCAACGGGTGGAGGAAGCACTGTCCCGGGCTAAGAAGATAATTAATGCTGATTGACCCTTCTAAAATTAGAAAGGTGGAATTATGATTCAAAGAAGTGAGAAAATAGATTCCTTCTGGGCATATAATACAAAGGATTTACCCCCAAATAGGCAATTAGTGCTACTTGATAATGTCCAGTTCATTTATGAATTGGCATTAGCCCAACTTGAGTTACAATCCCTCGGCGCAAGGTGTGAATTAACTAATGGGCTTAGAGCCTTTGAGTTATTGGAAACAGAGGATGATGAATCACTTAGGAAAAGACTGGCATATTTCAAGTTTGTTAAGGGTAAATACACGGACTATTTTCAAATCATACAGAAGAATAGAACAAGGTCGGTGAATCAGTACCTCACTCATTGGATATATCCCTATAAAGGTAAATTTCATCCCCAAATGATTAGAGCGCTTTTAAATATAATCGGATTAGAACAAGGGGATACTATTCTTGACCCGTTTATTGGTAGTGGGACAGCGGGAGTTGAAGCACAATTATTAGGTATAAACTGCGTTGGAATTGATGTGTCCCCTCTCTGCGTGCTTCAGAGCAGGGTGAAAACTGAATCTATAGATGTATTACCACCAATCCTTAAATGGAAAGAGCAGATAATAAAGGGGGTAAGCCCATCGCTTTTTAACCTTGAGAGGAAAACTCTTGATGATATTATTAGCAGCATTCCCGACGAAAAAACCAAAAACTTCTACCGAATGGTAAAGCTTGTTGCTATAAGTGACAATGCGAGAAGGGGCAGAGAATTTTCAAAAGCTTTCTTGAAGAATTTAGACTTAATGATTGATTCTGTCAACGACTTCGTTGAGATTTCTAACTCACTAAATCTTCAACTAGGTAAAATGAGTATAAAAACCGGTGATGCCAGATGGTTACCTCTGGAAAATGTGTGTATTGACGGAATAGTTACATCTCCTCCATATTCAATTGCTTTAGATTACGTTACTAACGATGCTCATGCTCTGCAAGAGTTGGGTTATAACCTTTCAGAAATCAGAGAGGGATTTATTGGGGTTAGAGGCAAGAACCAGTCAAGAATTGAGCTCTATAATGATGACCTGATAAGAAGTCTAAAAGAGATGTATCGAGTGCTCAAGCCAAATAAATATGCTGCCATTGTAATTGGGAATGCCACATATCTTGGGCAAACAGTTAAAACGGTTGAATTTACGATTACTCAAGCAGAAAAAATAGGCTTCAAATTAGTCAAGAATATAGATAAGATTATCTTTGGGTTATATAACGTGATGCAAAAAGAAAATATACTGATATTCCGGAAGGAAAAACCGAGCAGTTTTGATGGAGTATCAAATGTATAAAGGTCCCAATGGAAACCTTATATGGGATATAAAAGATATTGCAGAAGCACTAAAAATAAGTGTGAATGAAGTTAGGGAATATTTTACAGACGGACGAAGGGTGTCTTTCCTTATAGAAAGGCGAATTGCACATGAAGTTTTGAAAGGGATTGTAGCTAAAAGTGAGGGTGCCGGCTTTGATGTTATAGCCCCTGACGGAGGGAAATGGGAAGTGCGTAGTATTTCGAGAGGTGGCATATATTTCTGTCCCAGCTATATGGTCGGTTCAGGCCGTTCTTTTGATGAGGCCGGTTTTCAGAGTAAGCTTACAGAAATCGAGGGGTATATTGTTGCCGATATCGAGTCATTCCCTAATGTACCATTTTGGATTATTTCTTCAGACCAAGTTCTAACATGGTGGCAAAACCATGAGCTAGGAACAACAACGCACATATCTCGTAAAAAGGCTCTGAGACTTATTGGTCAGCTAAAAAAGTAAATTGCTACGTGCGGGCTAATACCATTATTGGAGCTATCTGATGCCTGACATTAAACCAAAAATCAAACTCGCCCCCTCTATTCTCTCGGCGGATTTTAGTCGGCTTGGTGAGCAGGTAGCCGAAGCCAGCAGGGCTGGTGCTGACTATATCCACGTCGATGTGATGGACGGACGTTTTGTGCCCCAGATAACCATCGGGGCGCCGGTGGTGGCGGCTATCCGTTCTCATACCAGCCTGCCCCTGGATGTCCACCTTATGATTGAACACCCGGAGCAACAAGTCAAGCAATTTACCGAGGCTGGAGCCGACATTATCACCGTCCATATCGAAGCCTGCCCCCATATTCACCATGTTATAGAGATGATTAAAGAAGCCGGAGTTAAGGCCGGGGTTGCCCTCAATCCGGGCACGCCGGTAGAGTCACTGGGCGAAATTCTCCCTGACCTTGATTTAGTCCTGGTGATGGCGGTTAATCCCGGCTTTGGCGGGCAGACTTTCATCGCCGCTATGCTGGATAAGATAGTCCGTTTAAGGGCTGAACTGGACGAAAGAGACATAGGCGCGGAACTGGAGGTGGATGGTGGCATCAATGCCGAAGTTGCCCCCCGGGTGGTGCGGGCTGGCGCCAGGGTGCTGGTGGCGGGAACAGCCGTATTTCGTTCCGGAGAGACGGTAGGAAAAGCCGTGAAAAAGATACGGGCTAGCCTGGGCTAGCCGGCAGCTTTCTAGCCGCTTTATGCTGAGTGCGTAAGCACCTGGTGCAGAGATTGAGCCGTTTTGGCTCGCCGTTTATAACGATAGTCGCCGGGTGAATATTAGGCACCCAGTGCCGGTTAGTATGGCGTTTGGAGTGACTCACATTATGACCAAACTGGGGTAGTTTGCCACATAAATCACACTTCAATATCTCTTCCCCTTGACCGTTAGCTTAAATTTACTATAAGATACTTTTACTATACTATCACAGGCAAACAAAGTTGGCAAGGATGGGATTGTTTATTAACCTCACTCCCTTAATCCCCCTCCCCTTTCAAGGAGAGGGGGAAATAAAGAAAGAGGGGCGTCAGCCTCTCTTAAATGCCCTGTTGGTCTAACTTCCCTCTTCCCTGTAATAAGGGAAGGGGGGTCAGGGGGATGGGTTACTAAACGGTCTCCAAGGATGGGACGAGATGAAACAGGTTGACTCTATCAATGGGCAGGAATTAAGAGAAATGCTGGCTACAGCCACTGGCTGGCTGGAGAAGAGCGCTTCAGATATCGATGCTTTGAATGTCTTCCCGGTGCCTGATGGTGATACCGGGACTAATATGTTGCTGACGATGCGTTCCAGCGTAGAGGAAGCTTACCGGGTTGCCGACCCAAGCACCGCGACCATAGCTCAAGCGATCGCTCGGGGGGCACTGATGGGGGCCAGGGGTAACAGCGGGGTAATCCTGTCACAGATTTGGCGCGGCCTGGCACAAAGTCTAGCCGAGACCAAATCATTTAGCGGCAGCGACCTGGCTGACGCTTTGCAACAGGCATCAATCACCGCTTACAAAGGAATAAGTAATCCCGTGGAGGGGACTATTCTGACGGTGGCTAGAGAAGCCGCCGCCGCCGCCCGAGCCCAGGCAGCTAATGGTAATAACGACCTGGTGGCGGTTATGGGGGCCGCGGTTCACGCGGCTAATGAATCGGTGGCTAATACCCCTACCCTGCTTCCGGTGTTGCGGGATGCCGGGGTGGTGGATGCCGGCGGGCAAGGACTGTACACCATTCTGGAGGGTGCCCTCCGTTATCTTAGAGGCGAAGCCGAACAGATGAAGTTCCGCAAACCCCAGATAATTGTCAGTAGTATTCCATTAACGGCCAAGTGGTCACGCATGGCTGCCGTCGATGGAGAAATCTACGGATATTGTACTGAGTTTCTGCTTAAAGGGAAGGAGCTTAACCCGGATAAAATCAGGACGAGGTTAGAGAAGAAAGGGAAGTCTCTAATGGTAGTCGGCGATGAAACTACGACCAGGGTTCATATCCACACCATGGACCCGGGTAATGTCGTTCGCTATGCTACCTCCCTGGGCACGATGCACCAGGTATCAATTCGGAACATGGATGAGCAGCACCAGGACTTCCTCGAGATGCAGAAGGAGAGGGCACCAGAGGTTGACATCGCGACCGTCGCGGTTGTGTCCGGAGACGGGCTGTGCGATGTTTTTACCAGCCTGGGGGTAACGGCAATTGTTCCCGGTGGACAGACAATGAACCCCAGCATCAAAGATTTGCTGCAGGCAGTAGAGGCGGTGGCATCTGACAAGGTTATTGTTCTGCCTAATAACAAAAATGTAGTGCTTACCGCCGAGCAGGTTCAGGCTCTAACGGAAAAAAGAATCGAGATAGTGCCGACGAAAACAATACCGCAAGGTGTGGCGGCACTTTTAGCCTTTGACTATGAGGCCGGTTTTGAAACAAACGCCCAATTGATGAGAGCGGCGAAATCAACAGTAAAGACAATCGAAATTACCCGAGCCATACGGGCCGCTCAGCTCGATGGTTTGAAAATTAAGAAGAGACAGACTATCGGTCTTCTCGATGGAGAGCTGCTGGCGGCCGGTAATAATACGATTGACATCCTCACCAAGCTACTGGCCAAGCTGGATTTGAAGAAAACTGAAATAATTACCATCTACTACGGAGCGGATACCGAGCTAGCCGAGGCAGAGGAGGTGGGCGCCAGTATTCGTGAACAGTACTCCGGACTTCAGGTCGAGGTAATTCGAGGCGGTCAGCCTTACTATAATTTTATCGTCTCCATAGAATAATACGGAGGAGGGGTTAACCATGACAGTTAAAATTGTTACCGATAGCCTGTCCGATATCACCAGCGATATCGCCGAGGAGCTAGGTATTACCGTGGTGCCGCTAACCGTACTTTTCGGTCACGAAACCTTTCTTGACCGGGTGACCATGACGACAGACCAGTTCTACCATAGATTAACTCGTGATAGTGTCTGGCCGACGACCACCCAACCCACCCCGGCGGCTTTTATTGAGGTCTACAATGAGTTGGCTAAGGAAACCGACGAAATTCTGGTGGTTACCCTTTCCAGCAAGCTCAGCGGCACCTATCAATCGGCCCTGGGCGCCAGGAGTATGTTCGAGGGCAAGTGCCGTATCGAGATAATTGATTCGAAATTGGTCGCCATGGGGCTCGGCTTGATAGTTATTACGACCGCCAAGAAAGCCCAGGCCGGGGCAAAGCTCAATGAACTGACCGGTGCCGTAGTTAGTGCTCTGCCCCGCTCGCACATTGCCATCTATCTTGACACCCTGAAATACCTAGCCAAGGGGGGGCGTATTGGTAAAGCCCAGGGCTTGCTGGGCTCGATGTTATCCGTAAAACCGATACTCACCATCAAAGAGGGTGAAATCGCCCCCTTAACCAGGATGAGGTCTTTATCAGCCGGTATGGATTACCTCTACAATTTTGCCGCCGGGTTTGCCAACATCGAGGAACTGGCGGTAGAGCATGCCACCACCCCGGACGCAGCCGACAGGCTGGTTGAGCGCCTCGGCTCACTTTTCCCGAAAGAGCGCATCTATCAGTCAACCATTAGCCCGGTAGTGGGAACATATGCCGGTCCCGATGCTCTGGCGATAACTGTCCTGGAGGCAGCCAAGAGATAATTAACCCTGAGCATCTTCACCTCTGCCCAGGGTGAGCTTTTCTTAGCGACCTCTAGAGACATGCAGGCTATGGAGACAGCACCTTGCCGATAAATGTTGAGTCTCTGCGTAAAATCCTCGAGCTTGAGTGTAAAAAAGGTTATGCGGATTCGGCGGTAATCGGTGGTCTGGATAAGTTCCTGCGCCATTGGGCCGGTCAGGCGGTCGAGTCAATAACCGCTCCTCAGCTACTAAACCGTTTTAACAAGCTCCACCTGGTCGACTCTAACTATGCCTCATTGACCAACGAACAGCGCCGGGAATGGGTAAATAGCCTGCTCGACTTTTTAGCTGAAGCGGCGCCCGGGGCAGGAAAAGGGGTCGAAGCTAAGTTAATCCCGATAACCAGGCGGGCATCCCCGATACCAAGAGCCAATCGGACAGTGTCCAATCAATCCATCGATTCCCCCATTACCGTTGTTAAAGGCATTAGCTCAAGCCTGGCAACCAGGTTTAACAAGCTGGGCGTGACCACAATTCGAGACTTACTCTATTTCTTCCCGCACCGCCACCTTGACTACAGCCAGAGAAAACCGATCGCACAACTTACCGAGGGCAGCGAAGAGACTATCGTGGCTAACGTGTGGCAGGCTCAGGAAATCAGGCTGGGCGGCCGACGGAGCACCGAAGCTATCGTCGGCGATGAGAGCGGTAATGTCAGGGTGGTGTGGTTTAACAATCCCTACCTGGCTAAAAACCTGGCAACCAATACCAGGCTGGTTATCAGCGGCCGGGTGAGCTTATTCAAAGGACGACATGTCTTCGAATCTCCAGAGTGGGAGCGGGTGGAAGATAAGGAGTTTATTCACGCCGGACGGCTGGTGCCCCTCTATCCCCTGACTCAAGGATTGCGCCCCCGCCAGGTCAGAAAACTGATGAAGGCGGTTATCGACCAGTGGGCCTGGCAGGTGTCCGATTTTCTGCCGTCAGAGTTACGGGAGAGGCAAAAGTTACTGGAACTGGCGCAGGCGATAAGCCAGGCGCACTTCCCCGAAGATGAAAGACTAAAGGACAGAGCCAGAATTCGCCTGGCGTTCGATGAGCTTTTTCTCCTGCAACTGGGTGTGCTGAGCAAAAAGCGTCACTGGCAAGAGAGTCAGCCAGGCAGTCCCCTCAGTATCAAGACCGCGGTGCTGGCAGCCTTTATCCAGTCTTTACCCTTTGAGCTAACCCCCGCCCAGCACAGGGTGCTCAAAGAAGTGCTGGCTGACCTGGGGAGACAGCAGCCAATGTCACGATTATTGCAGGGGGAGGTGGGCAGCGGCAAGACGGTAGTCGCTCTAGCCGCCTTGCTGATGGCCGCGGCTAATGGCTATCAAGGAGCCTTTATGGCACCCACTGAAATTCTGGCGGAGCAGCACTTTGCTACCATCCATCAGCTCCTGTCCCGAGCCGGACACTTAGCCGGGAAAGAGGACTACCGGTATAGCTATGCCGGACTGTTAGCCCAGCCCCTGAGCGTGGCGATGCTGATTGGTGATGTTACCCAGAAAAGAAAACGAGAACTCCAGCAGGGCATCCTGGATGGAAAGATAGATATTATTATCGGCACCCACGCCCTTATTCAAGGGGAAGTGGAGTTCCACCAACTGGGGTTAGCCGTGGTCGATGAGCAACACCGCTTCGGGGTGGCTCAGCGCTCTGCCCTGCGACAAAAGGGGTATAACCCTCATGTGCTGGTGATGACGGCCACACCCATCCCGCGCACCCTGGCCCTGACCTTGTACGGCGACCTTGACCTGTCGGTTATCGACCAGCTTCCCCCGGGGAGACAGGAGATAAAGACGAAGTGGCTGAGACCGGAACAGAGAGATAGCGCCTACGCTTTTATCAAGCGCCAGGTAGCCGAGGGGCGCCAGGCTTTTATTGTCTGCCCCTTAATCGAAGAATCGGAGGCTATTCAGGCAAGGGCGGCTATCGCCGAATATGAGCGCCTGTCCCAGGAGGTCTTTCCTGAGCTAAGGCTGGGCTTACTCCACGGGCGTATGCCAGCCACGGAAAAGGATAAGATAATGCGCCACTTCCGCGCCGGCGAGCTAAACATCCTGGTGGCAACGCCGGTAGTCGAGGTCGGGATAGATGTGCCCAATGCCACCGTAATGCTGGTAGATAGTGCCGATAGATTCGGGCTATCACAGTTGCACCAGTTCCGCGGCCGGGTGGGCCGGGGACAGGAGCAAAGCTACTGCATGCTGCTGGCGCAGAACCCCTCACAGGTGGCGCGGGAGCGTCTCGATGTCATCGAGAGAACTCAGAACGGCTTTGAACTGGCGGAAGAGGACCTGAAACTAAGGGGGCCCGGAGAGTTCTTCGGCACGCGCCAGAGCGGCCTGCCCGACCTGCGTATGGCCAAGCTCTCCGATGTCGCTTTACTGGAGCTAGCTCGTAACGAGGCAATAAGGCTCTTTGAAAAAGACAAAGGCTTAGAAGAACCCGAACACCAGCCCCTGGCTAAAGAGCTAGCACGAGTCTGGCCGGAGGCGGGGGAATGGAGCTAGGGGTAACGAGTTCGAATTCTCCTCGTACACAGGGTAGGATTCGAACTTTTCAGGATGCTAATAGTCTAGACCACATTCTCTTGTGTCCTGTCAGGCTAATCATTGATACCTTTTCCATTGTCATTCCGGACTTGCTCCGGAATCTAGGTGGGGTGGCGCGGCTGGATTCCCGCTTTCGCGGGAATGACACATTATTTACCTGACGAGACACTAGGTTGTTCATCTGTATGTTATAATAAACCCAAATGGAGAGACCTCAGCAGGTAGCTCAGATTCAAGATAAAGTACGAGAGCGGCAATACTGGTTAACGGAGGAAAGCTAAATTATGAAAACATGCTATTTTTGCCAGGGTGAGGTTGTCAAAAAGCGGATTCGCCATGTTCACCACTGGGGCGATGAGCTTGTTATCTTTGAGAATGTGCCGTCAGAGGTGTGCACTCAGTGTGGTGAAGTATATTTTTCTCCTGAAGTACTGGAGATGATGGATAAAGCTACTTTAGGACGAACACCTCCCGATAAAAGCGTGGCTGTGCCTGTATTCTCTCTGCCTTGAAAGTAATATTTATGCAGGAAAAGGCTGAACAGAAGCCTTTAGCCAAAGAGCTAGCCCGCGTCTGGCCCGAAGCGGGGGAGTGGAGCTAGGGAAGAAGCATTTCTCGTTAGAGACTTATATGATAAGGAGGGCAATATGGAATTCAGCCAGTTAAAAAGGAAGTACGAGACAAAGAAGGCAGAAATTAAAGTCAGAATGGAAGAATTTCGGAATTTTAGTCAAAAAGCCAATAGGGATGACCTTTTTGCTGAGGTAGCCTATTGTATCTGCACGCCTCAAACAAGTTTTGATAAATGCCAAATGGCTATTGACGAATTGAAAGGGAAAGGGCTGTTGTTTTCAGGAACAGAGGAGCTAATATCATTCTTCCTGAAAAAGAACCGAGTTCGTTTCCATAACAGGAAGGCTAAGTTTATTGCAGAGGCAAGAGCCAAATTATATGAGATTGGATGTGCATACGATATAAGGGAGCTTATTACAGAGTTGCTATCCATGTCGCAGCAGAAGGGGCGAGAATACCTGTGGAAAATCAATATATCGGGACTGGGGATGAAAGAATCGTCCCACTTTCTGCGCAACATAGGGCATGGGGATGACCTTGCAATCTTGGATAGACACATATTACGGAAGCTGCATGAATTTGGTGTGATAGGGGAAGAACTGATGACGGTTACTCCAAAGGAGTATGTCACCATCGAAGGAAAGATGAAGCAGTGGGCTAAACAAGTTGGCATACCTTTAGGCGAATTAGACCTACTTCTTTGGTCTGAGGAGACCGGAGAGATATTCAAGTGACGCGAGAGTTCAAGAGGGGCGAAGCCCCTCTTTTTATATTCTCCCCCTCTCCTTTTTAAGGAGAGGGGGATTAAGGGGGTGGGGTTAGTAAAACAAACCATTGAACCGATTTACAGAGTCTTGTTATAATTCTTGTATCAATCTGTCCAGGAGGTGACTCATGCCCAGGTATCCAGTTATCATGGAAGTTAAGGAAATCCGTAGTGAACTGCCACCGACATGCCCCGTTCACAAAGTAGGAGACAGGATAGTCATTAACAATGGCTGTATCGAAGGGAAGATATGCTTGCCGGTTTTGAGTCAGCAGGTTGCTCGACTTTATGGCCTAGTCAACGGTATGGCTTCGGTCAACATGATGACCTACCGCTGCCCCGATGGTGGCAAGGTGGTCTACGAGATACGCCGTGACCCCAATCACTGGTGGAAGGATGCCCAATCCCCATTGACCGAGGCTGAGGTCAAGCCCTATATTCCGTAATTAGATTGTTAACCTCAAGTTACCCTTCTTAGTCAGCTTTATGCTATAATCTACATCTAAACTAATTTGAAATAAATTCTCGTTCTAATCAGGAGGCTAAAACGGAGATACTGGAACTCAAGCAAAGGCTGACTGAGCTACTGACGCAGGCGGCGGCTAAGGCGCAAGAAGCCGGTAAGTTGCCGGCGGTAGCTTTGCCTGAGGCCTACCTGGAGCACCCCCAGAACCCGGAACACGGCGATTATGCCTCAAGTTTTCCCCTGAAATTGGCCCGTGCCAGCGGAGCTAATCCGATGAACATTGCCGAGGATATAATGAGGCTGATGACGCTTGCCCCCGAAATTGACAGCATTGTGAGCGCACCACCGGGGTTCATTAATTTCACTCTCAAGAGTAACTGGCTGACCAATCAGGTAGAATCAATCCGGCAGGCGGGCGATGCCTACGGCAACATTGACCTCGGTCGGGGCAGCCGGGTGCAGGTAGAATTTGTCAGTGTCAACCCCACCGGGCCGCTTCATGTCGGGCATGGACGCGGTGCCGTTCTCGGCAGCACGCTGAGCAACGTGCTGTCCGCTTCGGGCTACAAAGTGGCCAAGGAGTATTACATTAATGATGCCGGCAGCCAGATAGACGCTTTTTACCACTCACTCTACGGGCGCTACCAGCAGTGTCTGGGCATTGAAGCCGAGATACCGGCTGACGGCTATCTTGGTAGCTACATGATTGACCTGGCTAAGGAGGTTATTACTGAAGAGGGAGACCGGTTTCTTACTCTGCCTGAGGGAGAGGCTGTGTTACAATTGGGACGGCTCGGACTGGACAAGATGATAAGGCAAATAGAAAAAGACCTTGAGTCGTTAGGCGTGAGTTTCGATGTCTGGTTCAGTGAGCAAAGCCTTTACCAGAAAGGGCAGTACCAGACGGTAATGTCACTGCTCCGCCAGAGAGGCTATATTGCGAAAAAAGAAGATGCTACCTGGTTTGTCTCTACTGCCTTGGGTGAAGATAAAGACAATGTAGTAGTACGAGGCGACGGTTCACCCACCTACTTTGCCGCCGATATTGCTTATCACTACAACAAGTTTTTAGAGCGCCAGTTTGATAGGGTGATTAACATCTGGGGGGCTGACCACCAGGGTCATGTATCTCGCATGAAAGCGGTGGTGGCTGCCCTGGGTATTAGCCCGGAGCGGCTGGAGGTGATAATCTCTCAGATGGTCACCCTGCGTCGTGGTGATGACGTGGTTCGTATCTCCAAACGTAGTGGTGACATTATCACCTTACGTGAGCTAGTAGAAGAGGTAGGCAAGGACGCCTGCCGCTTCTTCTTTTTGTCCCGCTCGGCTAATAGCCAGATGGACTTTGACCTGGAACTGGCCAAGAAGGAGTCAGCGGATAACCCTGTCTACTATGTACAGTATGCCCACGCTCGTATTGCCAGCATCCTCCGCCTGGCGCAAGAGAGGGGGATTGATTATCGTGATGGTGATGTTTCCCTGGTAACCACCGCGCCGGAATTAATCTTGATACGCAAGCTACTGCTCCTGCCGGAGCTGGTTGAAACCGTAGCCCGTAGCCTTGAGCCCCACCACCTGACTTATTACGCTCAGGATTTAGCCACGGTCTTCCACAGCTTTTACAAAGAGTGCCGCGTCATTTCACAGGATGAGGCCTTAACGAAAGCGCGTCTCAAGCTGGTGGAGGCAGCCAGAATTGTCCTGGCTAAAACCCTCTACCTGATGGGAATGACGGCCCCGGAGAAAATGTAAAGCGCCGTTAGAGTCCCTGCTCTTTGTATTGCTTAGCTAGCTCCACATAGTGTTGAGACCCTTGCTGCTCTTGCCGTCGTTCTGAAGAAACCGGTCCCTTGATTTTTGCCGGAACACCGACCACGAACGAGTTGTCCGGGATTTTCATACCTTGGCTGACCAGACAACCGGCGCCAATCACACAGAAACTGCCAATCTCAGCCCCGTGAAGCACGGTAGCGTTCATACCTATCAGAATATTGTTGCCTATTCTACGGCACTGGATAATGGCACCGTGGCCGATGGTCACGTTATCTCCGATGGTAATACCGCCATGAATAACACAGTTATCCTCAATGGCTGTGTTAGTCCCAATTTTGATGCTGGCAGATTCTGTCCTGATGACAGCCCCGGGCCAGACGCTGGAGTGCTCACCAATCTCGACATCGCCAATAACGTAAGCCGCTTCACTAACAAAGGCTGACTCGGCTATTTTGGGTGTCTTCCCGTTGAAGCTTCTAATCATTTGTACCTCCGGATTAACTTATATTACTAGCTCAAGTTATGGTTCGTCAAACTTACCTTGTCGTTACGAACCCTTTTATGTTACACTTTTTCGCTGAGGAAGATTATATGAGAAAGCGTGTTTTTTCCGGGGCTCGCCCCACCGGCCGGCAACATCTGGGTAATTATCTCGGTGCCATACAGAATTATGTTAAACTCCAGGATGAGTATGATGGCATCTATTGTATCGTTGATATCCACGCCCTGACTTCACTGGAAGACACCAGTAAGCTGCAGGAGAATATCTATGAGCTGGCGCTCGACTGGCTGGCGGCCGGTATCGACCCAAAGAAAAGCATCATTTTTGTTCAGTCCCATGTTCCGGAGGTCATGGAACTGCATACCCTGCTCAGTATGGTTACCCCCCTGAGTTGGCTGTTACGCGTACCCACCTTCAAGGAAAAAGTGAAAATCCAGCCACAGAATGTCAATTACGGGCTGCTGGGCTATCCGGTGCTGATGACGGCCGATATTGTTCTTTACAAGGCCGAGGTGGTACCGGTTGGTGAAGACCAACTGCCCCATTTGGAATTAGCCAGGGAGATTAGCCGCCGCTTCAATAATCTCTTCGGCGATACCTTTCCCGAGCCTCAAGCCAGACTTACCGCCTTCCCCTTGATAATCGGACTGGATGGGAAAGATAAGATGAGCAAGCAACTGGACAACGATATTGCCATCGCTCTTTCACCTGAGGAGACAATAGAGCGGGTGATGACGGCGGTGACTGACCCGGCACGCCGCTACCGCGCTGACCCGGGACACCCGGAGATTTGTAATGTCCACTGGCTGCACAAGAACTTCATCCAGGAAGAAGAGGAAATTCATGCCGACCAGTGCCGTTCGGCTACTATCGGCTGTGTTGAGCATAAGATGCTACTGGCTCAAGACATTAACCGAACTCTCAAATCTTTTCGCCAACGGCGGGCTGCCCTGGCGACTAAACCCGAATATGTAACCGACGTCCTGGCTGATGGCGCCCGACAAGCCCAAGCCATCGCCCGGGAAACCCTCGGAGAGGTTAAACAAAGGATGGGGCTTATTTAGAAGGAGGCGGTAAGATGGCAACCAACGAGGAACTAATCGAGGAATACCAGAGGAAAAGAGAAAAAATAAAGGAAATGGGGGGCGCTGAGGCTATCCAAAAGCGCCACCAGGGGGGCCAGTGGACAGCCCGGGAAAGGATAGATTACTTTTTTGACCCCGGTACTTTCACGGAGATAGGGCTGTTCGTCAAGGGTAGAACAACCGCCTTTGGCATGGACAAGCGGGAAATACCGGCCGAGGGAATCATCACCGGTTTCGGCAAGGTAAACGGCCGCTATATAGCCGCGGCGGCTGAAGACTTTATGGCTATGGCCGGGACTTTCGGGGAATACCACGGCAAGAAACTGGCCTCCATTATTGACTTTGCCAAGGGCAAGGGCTGGCCCTTCGTCGGCATGAATGACTCCGGTGGTGCCCGCCTCCAGGAAGGCATGGATACCCTTGAAGCTTACGGCTGGACATTCCACTCTCAAATCATGGCCTCAGGTATCATCCCTCAAATAGCCTTACTCATGGGGCCCTGTCTGGGAGGGCAGGCTTATCATCCGGTAATGCAAGATTTCCTTATTCAATGCCGGGATACCGGTTTTATGGGTATTGCCGGCCCGGCCTTTGTCGAAACACAACTCGGAGAGAAAATCAGCCTTCAGGAACTGGCCGGCTACAAAGCCCACGCTGTTAAATCAGGCTGCACCCATATCGTCGCCGATGATGATAAAGACGCCCTGGATAAATGTAAAACACTGCTAGCCTTTCTCCCCCCCAACAACCGGGAAAAGCCGCCTCGTATTGAGACCAGGGACGACCCGGAGAGAGCCGTGCCTGAGTTGGATACCATTCTCCCGGAACGGCTAACCCAACCCTATGATATGAAAAAATTAATCAAAGCGATAGTCGATGACGGCTATTTCTTCGAAACGCTGGAGCTTCACGCCAGGAGTGTGATAACTGGTTTTGCCCGCTTTAATGGACGTCCGGTAGGCATCTGGGCAAATCAACCGATGTGGGCTTCCGGGGCGATAGATATCGATGCCGCTGATAAAGGCGCTAGATTTATCAGATTTTGTGACCTGTTTAACATTCCTTTAGTTACCCTGGGGGACTGTCCTGGCTATATGATAGGCTCCGAGCAGGATTGGAAGGGTATCTTGCGCCACGGTGCCAAATTGCTCTTCGCCTGGGCTGACGCGACCGTACCTCTGATTTCAATTATGGTGCGCAAGTCCTACGCCGGCGCCCACTATGGTATGCTGGATAAAACTATTGGGGCTGATTTCGTTTTTGCCTGGCCAACAGCTCACGTCACTATTGTCGGGGCTGATACTGCCGCCAGTGTTATCTTTGCCCGCGAGATAAGGGAATCAGCTAACCCCGAAGAGACCAGAGCCAGGCGGATAAGTGAATTCAGCGAGCTTTATGAAAATCCATACAGGGCCGCCGAACGAGGCTATGTTGATGATATAATAATGCCCAGCGATACCAGGAAAATGATAAATAGAGCCCTGGATGCCCTGGAAGATAAAAATAAGGATAATAAGGCATTTAACGCCCGCCCCTGGCGCAAATATTCCAATATTAATTTGTGAGGTAAGTAGAATAGAAATAATCCCGGCTGTGGACATTAGAGGTGGCCGGTGTGTTCGCCTCTATCAGGGCAACTATGATGAGGAGACTGTCTTCTCCGAGGACCCGGTAGAGGTAGCCCTGAAGTGGCAATCACTGGGCGCCCCCCGATTACATATTGCCGACCTTGATGGCGCCGCCAGAGGTGCGCCTGGCAACCTGGATATTATC
Organism: Chloroflexota bacterium; assembly: GCA_016199495.1. Classification (GTDB taxonomy): domain Bacteria; phylum Chloroflexota; class Dehalococcoidia; order Dehalococcoidales; family UBA2162; genus JACQGQ01. The sequence continues at coordinate 1,115 of JACQGQ010000006.1, read as the reverse complement.
AAGGAATTAGCCAGCACCCTATTAGTGCCGGTACAACTGGGTGGTGGTATCCGCCAGCTGAAAACGATAGAGCAATTGCTCAAGGTTGGTATCGAGCGCGTTATCCTGGGCACAGCGGCTGTAGAAGACCCTGAGCTGGTGGCGGAGGCCTGCCGCCGCTTCAGCGAATGCATTATCGTGGCTATCGATACCAGGGAAGGATGGGTGGCTACTCGGGGATGGCAGCAAGAAACGAGGCTAACAGCCATCGAATTAGCCAAATCTATGCTACAGCTTGGGGTGAAGCGCTTCATCTACACCGATATCAGCCGCGATGGCACTCTCACTGAGCCTAACTTCGCTGCCTTCACTGAACTGGTTAACGAAATCAAACGGCCGGTTATTGCCTCCGGGGGTATTTCATCGCTAAATCACCTCAAAATGCTGAAACAGCTTGGTGCCGAAGGGGCTATTGTCGGCAAGGCACTCTATACCGGGGACATCAACCTGAAACAGGCACTTGATGTGGTTAGCTGAAAGAGAGTTTAAGAGGGGCGAAGCCCCTCTTCATAAAATCATTCCCCCTTCCCCTTGATAAGAGGAAGGGGGATAAAGGGGGATAGGGTTGACAGAAGAACTAAAATTCAACGAAAAAGGACTTATCCCGGCGATAATTCAGGATGCTGATAGCGGCGAGGTGCTGATGCTGGGCTATATGGATGAGGAGGCACTGCGCCGCACCTTATCCGGTGATGATGTCTGGTTTTACAGTCGCAGCCGGCAGGAGCTATGGCACAAGGGAGAAACCTCGGGCAACTACATTAAGGTTCATTCCGTGTGGCAGGACTGTGACAGCGATACCATCCTGGTTAAAGCGCACCCCACCGGTCCGGTGTGCCACACCGGTAACCAGACCTGCTTCTTCCAGCAGTTAACGAAGCCAGATGTGTAGCGTTTAGTAACCTATCCCCCTGACCCCCTCCCCTTATCAATGGTCTTGTATCAAAAGTCGTCATTCCCGTGAAAACGGGAATCCATTGGTATAATCAGGCACGTCTCTGGATTCCCACTTGCGTGGGAATGACAAAAAGACTTAAAAACGGCACTTATGATACAAAGCCCTTCTCAAGGGAAGG
>JACQGQ010000043.1 GCA_016199495.1 Chloroflexota bacterium | reverse complement strand
CGCTCCCTCAGAATGACATTTTCGGATAGCCGGTAAAGGGGATAGGGTTACAAATAGTATAATGGCGGAGGGGGTGGGATTCGAACCCACGGTCGTCTTGCAACGACAACGGTTTTCAAGACCGTCACCATAGACCGCTCGGACACCCCTCCAAATTAATACATGAAGCTGAAAATACCCTTCAGGCAATTTCACCGGATAGACATAACTAAAAAGGACGCCGGCAACCAACAGTATAGCATTTGTGGCTTAGTGTCAAAAGGAACGGTTCTGAGATATTCGGCAAAATAACGAACCAGTAAGTATCTGCGATAATATCCATTGTCTAGAATCTAATGTTCACCATGACAACGATTATGGCAACCTGAAAGACTCCCTGCAGACCAGCCAGCCGGGCATTTATCATCCCTAACCGTGCGATTCTATCGGTATCCGCTGTCTCCGACAGTATCTGCCGGAAGATACGAATCTCATTTGGCAGCAGTAAGCCAAATCCCTGGAGACCAAGTATACCGGCGATGATGAGAGCCGTCAGCACCCACGGGGCAGTCAATGCCCATCCCAGTTTTTGAGCCAGTTGAATTCCAGAAGTTGTTGCCACTGCCGCCAGCACTGGCATCAGGAAAGTCATCTTCGGTATCAGGCGCTTGAACACCTGAGCCCGGTCTTTAGCCTCCATCCCAGCTAAAACCGGCCCGATAATAGCTCCCATGAACAGGTCAATCCCGGTCCAAAGTAAGCCGGACATAATATGTAGATAGTTGAGTAACTTAACAGAGCCGAAATTCATCGCGTAAATTAACGCACCGATGGGTAGACCGACTACGATTATAATGAAGACTGGATTAGCCAGTTGCATGATACCTGAAATTACACTGTTTTTTGCTGGTGTGTTTGGCATGTTGGGATTGAGTATACCTGTAACCTGACTATCTTGTAAAGAGCAAATAAACAAGAGAGTCTTTTCCCACTATACCCACCATGACAAGCCAAATGTTAGCTGGCTGTTTATTCAGTACTCAACGCTTTTGACTGCCGAGCCGGGTCGCCGGCAGAAGGGATAGTAAACACGACCACAGCCCCCAAAGCACTGATGATACCGAAAAGCAACCAGGCACCCCGATAGCTACCCCAGGTGTCGAATATCCATCCCGCCAGAGGAGCACCGGTCACATTCCCTATCATCATCAGAGCGGAGATGAATCCCAGAATTGTGCCAAAGCTGGCTCGCCCAAAGAACTCCCGTTGCAAGGATATTCTCGTGGTCACATTGAACCCCCAGCCCAGACCAAAAGCGGCGATAAAAGGCACGAATAACCACATCTTTCCTGTGGTAATATAGCCGAAAAGGAGCAGACCCAGCGTCATAAAAATAAAACCAACGGTGAATAGCTGTTTATGGCCAAATCTATCGCCCAGCCAACCGCTGCCAAGGCGGCCAGCAATGCTTGAAAGCGGCAGGACCAGAGCCAGCAGGCTGGAAACAGACCGGGCAATCCCGAGACTGCTGAGATATGGCATCAAATGGGTTACGATGGCACCGACGATGAAGGAGTGGCACATGCCGGCGATTGCCAGGTGCCAGAAAACTCTTTTGCCTAATGCCTGTTTGCCTGAGATATTGATTTCCGCTTCTGTGGCTGACGCTAAGACAGAGTCTGTTGCCACCGTATTGTCCCCATCGCCATCGGGTCGGTAGCCGTAGTCTTCAGGTTTGTTCCGTACTACCAGAGCTAGCGGCAGCACGACAAATAAGGCGCCGAGACCGGCAACTAGCATCGCCATGCGCCACTGGAGGGTATCAATCAGCCAGGTGACCAAGGGAACCATGAGCCCACCAAGTCCAAAACCGCTGGTGACAATACCAGTAGCTAAACCTACCCGTTTATGGAACCAGTTGCTTACGGCTGTCAGCGGTACTGTCCCGGTACTGGCGCTCATACCCGTCGCCAGCAAAGCGAAGGCGAGGTAAAAGGTGAGCAGAGAAGAGACCTGGCTCAAGAACAAGAAACCCAGGGCGACGAAAATACCCCCCACAAAAATCAACTTCCTCGCTCCCCAGCGGTCAGCCATCAGACCAATAACCGGCGCCAGAAGCCCCATTTCAAGGCCGCGCAGCGAGGCCGCCAGCGAGATTTGAGCATAACCCCAGCCGAATTCTTCGGCGATGGGTTCGAAAACGGCGGTAAATCCGAAATTAACAACACCGCTGGTATAGAGCATGATTAACAGGCAAGCGGCGACAACAAACCAACCATAGAAAACCTTAGGGTGCTTTGACCGGGGGTTCATTATTGAGTACTTCGTTCCTTCCAGGTGGCCCTGGTGCGGCGGTCTTAAGCTGCCAGAACTGGCAAGCAAAACCTGTTGCCACTCTTTCTCAATCTTATCACCATATCTATAACATGTAAACCAGCCAATCTGAGGCTGTTTAATGACGCAATGACCAAAGGGGAGTTGCTCAACGACCCCGGTTTAGTGTTGTTGACAAACTAGCAAGACACGACTACAATCAGGTCACAATTAGTCATTGACCATTTCTAGATAGGCCGGGTGAAAGGAGCCTTTAAGCAATGCCTACCATAAATTCCGTCCTCGGACCTCTCGATACTGCCAACCTCGGCTTCACACTGATGCACGAACACCTGCTGGTTACATCGGCTGGCATCCCGCAAAATTACCCGGAGCTGCTGCGGGCTGGCTTCATGGACCGTCTGCCCAACTTCATGGACCGCATTGTCACGGCACTAACCGAAGCCAAGGCAGAGGGGATAGACACTATTGTTGACACCACCACCCTCAACCTGGGGCGTGACGTGACGATATTAGCTGAGGCTTCCCGCCTGACTGGTGTCAACATTATTGCCTGTAGCGGCTGGTATGTCGACATGCCCCACTATCTTGCCCGTGTCTCGGCTGACCAGTTCGCTCAGGTATTCATCCGTGAAATCCAGGAGGGCATCGCCAGTACCGCGATCAAGGCTGGAATCCTCAAGGAAGCCAGCGATACTGAGGGAGTAACCGCCGGGGGGGCAACCATTCTACGGGCAGTGGCTCGAGCCCACCGGCAAACTAACGTTCCCATCATGCTGCATTCCTATTCCCCTGGCCAGGTGGGCCGGCAGCAACTGGCCATCCTCAAGGAGGAAGGCGTCGACCTGAACAGGGTCAAGGTAGACCATTCCAATGACACCACCGATGTCGAATACCTTACCTGGCTGCTGGAGCAGGGGTGCTACCTCGGGATGGACCGCTACCCGGGTCTCAACACCAGCCCGCGCGCCCGCACCAGAACGATGAAGACACTAATCGATGCCGGTTATGCCCATCGCCTCCTTCCGTCTCACGACTGGCCGGTGGTCTTCGTCACGGAAGAGGTGCCACGAGAGAGACGCAATCCCTTTCTCTACATCAAGAAGGTAGTCTTTGCTCAGCTTCGAGAGATGGGTGTCCCTGAAGCAACTTTGAACAGCCTGTGTGTTGACAACCCCCGAAATTTCTTCGAAGGCGCCTAGCAGTATCACAACCTGATTAATAGTCTTAACGTACACGGATAGATATTCTTGAACCCGATGATATTTAGTATTATCATCGGGGAGATGACAAAAAAACGAAGAAACGAAGATAGGAGGTGAACATGGTATGATTCAGGCAAGATAAAGACCGGGGGTAACACTAGTAAAATTAAAATCGGGGGTAAACAAAGTGATTAAGGTCACCGCCATTGACCATATTGGCTTCTTGGTCAATGACTTAGAGGAAGGAGCTAAATTCTTTGGCGATTTGCTAAACCTGGAATGGCGCTACCACGAATCCAGGGAAAGCGACATTAAGAGCCTGAACTCTCCCCCGGGTGTCGCCGTGGCCTCACCCCTGACCGCCGATGGGCCGACAGCCAGACACCTGGCCAGTAAGGGCGAGGGAATATCCGCCATTATCTTTGAGGTTGAAAACTTCAAAGAGGCCATAGAACATTTTAAATCCCGGGGTATCCGGCAAGTAGGGCCAAGTTTATTCCACCCCGGGGATTTACATGGCGTCATGATTGGCTTATGTCCCGCGGAGGGCGCCCTGCGCTGGCGCTATGGCACCTATGCTGGTGGCACCATGGCACCACTACCGCCTTTCGCCTTCCGCAAGGATAAAACAATTAGAGTGACATCGCTTCACCACGTTAACTTTTTGGTCAAAGACTACGAAGCCGCGGGTAAGTTCTTTGGCGACTTGCTGGGCTTCGAGTGGCGGCGTACCGGGGACAATGTGGTAAATAACTACCGGGGTTTAAGGTCCCAGATAGGTATATCCTTAATCGCCCCCCTGACCGCCGACGGGCCGACGGCCAGAACCCTGGATAGAAAAGGCGAGGGAATCTCGGTGGTAATGTTGGCCGTTGAAGACGCTAAAGTAGCTATGGAACACTTCAAATCCCGGGGAATCCGGCAAGTGGGCCCAGGTTTATTCCACCCCAGGGATTTACACGGTGTCATGATTGAGGTGACTGATAGGCCTCTGTCCGAAATGTGGGCGCGGGGACTGCCAATGTAAACCAAGCCCCGTTATCATTTCGGCTCAGCCGTAATAACGGGTCACCACCAGACTGACCTGCCGGTCAACTGCAACGATTGAAAATGGAAAAAACTATTAAAGGTGGTTAAAATGATTAAGGTCCTGGGTATCGACCACATAAACTTTGTCGTCAAAGATGTCGAAGAAGGGCAGCGGTTCTGGAACGATTTACTGGGCATAGAACTGAGCAATATTGTCGAAAGGCCGCGGCTAGACATAAAAGCCTGCCGCTCGAGGCAAATCGGAGAACCCCCAAAAGAGACTGACATCACGCCCTGTTTAACCGTATACCAACCGCTAACAGCCGATGGGCCAGAGGCGAGAAGCCTCGCCAAAAGGGGCGAGGGAGTAACGGTGGTTGTCTTCGCGGTGGAGAATCTTAAAGATGCCGTGGAGCACTTTAAAGCTCAAGGTATCGAACCATTTCTTACCCCGGAGGGCGCCGCCTTTTTCCGTCCCGGGGACACACATGGCGTGCGCATTCAGCTAATCGAGGGCTGGATGTATCGCAAAGGGTTAGATAGATAGCTGTCAACCTGCCGCCGCCCGGGCACTGCGGGCACAAGTCAAAGTGTCTTCTCCTGCTATCACCGAATAATATCGGGGATACGTCTCCTCCCGGGTAGCTGATAACAGCCACGGTGATTAGTATTATCATCGAGAAGATAGGATAAGAACAATTGGCAGTGAATAGGCTATAATCCTGGCAACATCAAGATTGGCGTAACACTATCAAGATTAAAATCGGAGGTCAACAAAATGATTAAGGTCCTGGGTGTCGACCATATTAACTTTGTCGTCAAAGATGTCGAGGAAGGGCAGCGGTTCTGGAGCGATTTACTGGGCATAGAGCTGCGCAATACTAGAGATTTTCCGCAGATAGATATGAAAGCCTGCCGGTCGAGGGAACGTGGCGAGCCGGTAAAAGAGAGTGACATCACGCCCTGTTTAGTCGTCTACGAACCGCTGACACCGGATGGACCCGAGGCGAGAACTTTTGCCAGAAGGGGCGAGGGAGTAACGACGATTGTCTTCTCCGTTGAGAACCTTAAGGATGCCGTGGAGCACTTTAAAGCCCGTGGTATCGAACCATTTCTGGCTACAAAGACATCAGCCTTTTTCCGTCCCCGGGACACACATGGAGTGCGGATTATGCTAATGGAGGGGTGGGGTTATAGAAAGGGATTGGATAGATAGCGGAGAGTTGACGTCTGAGTGCGATGAGTATACAATAACGGTCATGCGTGAGGATGACCCAAACAAGTTGCAGAAGGAGGTACTATGATTCCGATAGTAGAGGTAGCCAAGGGTATTTTCAGAATAGGCCCGCTGGAGACTTTTGCCCGTACCCCGAACACCAGCCCCTACCTGGTGGTGGGCGAGGAGCGGGCGGCCATTATGGAGATAGGGGAGGAAGGACAAGTACCAGCCCTCCTGCAGGCCATCAGGCACATCGGCGTGGGCTATGACCGCATCGCTTACTTTATCTCCAGTCACATCCACCTGCACCATGTTGCCGGGCTGAATCTGCTGCTGCACCAACTTCCCCAGGCCAAGATGGTGGCTCACCAGCGAGCGGTACCACACCTGGTGGAGCCTACTCGGCTCAACGAAGGTACCTTCGCGGTGTGGGGGGCGGGATGTCCTTCGCTATCCCCCGTGCCCGAAGACAGAATCTGGGGCGTCGCCGGCGGCGAGATTATTGACCTGGGGGGACGGCAACTTGAAATTATCGACGCTACCGGTCACGCCCCCCATCATCTTGCCATCTTCGACCGTCTCACCCGGGCGTTATTCCCCGGCGATGCCGTGGGCACCATACGCCTGGGTAAGGAACGGGCCCGGCCCGATATTTTACCGCCTCTGTTCGATATTGAAAGGGCGATAGAAACCTTGCGCCGTCTGCGGGCTTTGAAGCCCTCGGTGCTCTTTCTCTTCGGTTACGGCGGGGTGAGCCACTCGCCGGACAAGACGTTACAATGGGGCGAGCAGGACGTCCGCGCCATCGAGGGTATTGTCCGCAAGGGCATGAGGCAAAAAGTGGGTAGCCAGGAGATAGGCCGCCGGGTGCGGGCCTATTATGACCAGATAGGCACCCGGGAGCCAACAGAAGATGAGGAAGTGGTTGTTCCAGAGGGAGGGCCACAAGGAGCGGGGGCGCCCATCGGCATGTGCGCCTACCTTCACAGGGAGGACCCCAGCCTGGAGATGCCCCAATAAAGCCCAAAGTGCCCGGCACAATAAGGTCGTCATTAGTCTCGCCTCTGTGGCTCAATGATTACCTTGATGGAATTCTGAGCATCAGCCACCAGTTGGAAACCAAGGCCTGCCTCGGCCAGCCCCAAACGATGGGTAATCATCTGACGCACCGGGATAGTGCCGGCACGAATCAGTGCCAGCGCCATTTGATAGTCCGCCGGGCTGGCGGCATAAGAGGTGGTCAGTGTTACCTCGTTACGAAAGAAAAGTTCATTTATTGAAATAGGGATAGTAACACCAGGGTCCGTTGGGGCGAAGAAGAGAATAGTACCGCCACGCTCTACCGCCTTCAAGGCCTGGGCAAGGGCTGAGACCGCTCCGGTGCACACTATCACCAGGTCAGCCAGGCGACCTTGATTGACCTGACGCAGGCAGGCCGGCAAGTCCTCTTCAGCATGGAGGGTAGCATCCGCTCCGAACCGCCGCGCCGCCTCCAGCCGGTAGGCGTCAATGTCGGTCGCTATCACCCGGCCTGCCCCCAAAGTGCGGGCTAGCTGCACATGGAGCAACCCGGCAATGCCGCTACCAATGACGAGCACAGTGTTACCCGGTGGCATCTGTGCCCGCCTCTGTCCCCGCAGGACGCAAGCCAGCGGTTCAATAAAGGTGGCTTCTTCATAAGATATTTCATCAGGTAAAAGGAATAGGCCACGGTCGACATTGATGGCTGGCAGCCGAAGATACTCCGCCAGACCGCCGGGGTCAAAATTCGTCCGGCGCAGGGTGTCGCAAACAGTGTGATGACCGCTCAGGCAATAATGACAGGTATTACACGGAACGTGATGAGCCGCTGATACCCGGTCGCCTTCCTGGTAGCCGGCCACTCCTTCTCCCACGGCGGCAATCTGCCCGCCAATCTCATGCCCCAGCACCAGGGGCGCCCGGTCAAGACGATACCACTCCATGACATCACTGCCACAGATGCCACTGGCCTCGACCCGCACCAGTAGCTCACCGGGACCGATTTTCGGGACGGGCATCTCTTCTAACCGCACATCCCGGTTGTTATACCACATGGCGACACGCATTTTATTTCTCCCCGTTAGCGGCATCACTCCTGCAACAATTATACAACAAGACACAGATTTTGTATTTATACAAACTCCTTCAAGCAAGACAAGCCTGATAGTTTCGGTGCAAGCTCCGTCTCTAAAATTAGTAACTCCATCCCCCCTTCCCCTTGATAAGGGGAAGGGGGGGAAATTATAAAAAGAGGGGCGAAGCCCCTCTTAAACGCGCCCTTTATTATCTTAATGAGTGCCAGCCGACGAATCGTTCTTTTCACAGGTTCGAGTTAAGGAGATGAAATGTGGCAATTGGTACTTGACAATTGTAGATGTATGCGCTGAGCTTTGAATTACACAATAGTTTTTGGCGATATACCCGGGCGGCGGGTTAGTGATACGATATCAAATCTCGCCGGCGCTTACCATATGCTGGCTACTAGCCGTTTCTCTCTGTCGGATGACTTTTCTTGGGCAGCAGAATGCTTGATTGAATGCCGCTGGCGGTAGTTATCGTGGACAGCTGACACATCCGGGGCAAGATAAAACAGGTCGTCAAGCTTATAATTGGGAAAGGCTTTTATTGCCCCGACAATGAATTTTTGATTGATGCGCCGCTTACCTTCCCGTACCCGGTAAATCTGGCTGACCGATATTTTCATTGCCTGCGCTAACTCGGACAGATTTTTGTAACCGTTATGGGGTAAATCGAAAATCCTTGTCTTGACTATCATAAAGGCACCTCCTCGTTGGTGACAGATGACCATAGTATAACCATCAATATGTCATTTGTCAAGTAGCCCGACTAAAATACTTAAAAAAGGTTCTGTTTGCTTTTGGTTGGTAAGTCATTTTATAATAGACCTATAAAACCATAAGTAGGGAAACTTAAAAATATGCCAAAAATACTTCAGACTATAATAGCTGTATCCGTAGCAATATTGCTTATCATCATATTCTGGAGCATTTTTGGTGATTGGATTATTCAGCAATTCAGAATAGCTTTTGATGAGTTTAAAGAGTTCTATGGTAAGAGCTAACAAAGTAGATAAAGACAATAATCCAATAAGCGGAATGCCTATTAGTATCAGCCAACTATAAAATGACATTTATACCAGCCTCCCCCGTCTCGCCCTGCCACCCTTGAACGGATGTCTGCTAATCATCCCCTTGCCAGTGTAGTAATCACCTTTAGCAAATCGGGGTGGTTTGGGCGTAACTTTTGACGTTAGCTGTGATATTCTATTTCTGCGCGGTCTGCCTACTTGAATTATCGGTAACTTTACCCTGTCTCTAGGCTGGTGCTCAATAATCACCTTAACCGATGGGGTATGATTTCGGATAATATCCTGCCAGTTGCGGTAGGGATAGGCTAGACCCGCTTCCTGAGCGGGGGTCTTATCATTTAATCCCTCGTGTGGTCTAAGATAGTTATAATGAGCCAACCAACCCTGGGTGAAATCAACGGCTGTCTCTATATTCTTTAGCCCCCTCATAACCTTTGTTCTAGCTTTCAGTGTGCCGTGAAAACGCTCTATCTCTGCTGTGCTTTCGCCGGTCTCCTTAAACCTAAAAGGACTGCCTTGTTGATGCTCTGTCTCTTTGCCATAGTCTACGTCAAGGTAAGAGGCTAGTTTATCGGTTAGGACTGTCTGAGGGGCTTTACCCGCCGTCTTGATAGCCCTGTCCATAAGTATCTGGGCATCTCTAGTGGTGCGACTACGGGATACTCTTGATGACAAGAGGTATTTCGTCTTACTGTCCATCAAATCCCAGAACCAAGTATTCTGCCCGTCTATCTTCAAGACTGTTTCATCGGCTACCCAAACATTGCCGACTTTCGGATGGTAATCCTTGATGCTATCGGTGGCATATTGGGTATATTTCTGTATCCACTCATAGATAGTAGCGGTTGAGGGTGCGTGATTGTGTTCCTGTAATAAGTATCTGCGGATAGCCTTGATACTCATACCCTCATAATACATATTGAGGGCAGACGAAATGAGATTAGTATCTAGCTTCATATGGAATAAGGTATCATCAGCCTTAAATTTGCGGTTACAGACTTTACAGTAGTATCGCTGGACACCCTTGTATGTGCCATATTTAATTGTGGCGATTGAGTCGCAATTGGAACAATGAACAGGGTTAGCTACTTTACTTATTATTTCTACGCTCATTTCTATCCCGCCTTAAATCTTCTCTTAATCCTTTCACTTCATTTATCAGCAAAATAAACTTATCATCTTCCCTATTCTCTCGTTTACGTGCCAAAAAGAAAGAGAGTAATATCGCCCCCCACCCCATAACTAATAGGATAAAAACTATCCAAAAAGCCAAATTATTAAACCTATTTACGGCTATTAGAGCTACCGCCAAACCAACACTAACAGAAACAGTAAGACTTCCCATCCCTGCGAATATTTCTGGCATATACTTTTTGACCCTCCCTACCATATTCCCCAGTAGGCGAGTTAGCTTCTTAATCATTTATGCCCCCCACTGGGTAATAGTAGGGTAAAAGAAATAACAACCAAAAGCAAACAGAACCTTAAAAAACGTCTCTTGCTAAATTAGCCAACTTAGAGTATAGTTTAGCTTTAGTTGCTGGAGGTGAATAAAAAGGTTTGGCACTAATCATAGAATCACGGAAAGGCAGTTTTTCAGCGGAGACTAAAGGCTAAGGTGGTGAGGATGAGTTTTGCTGGGATAGAGCCGGTGGACTTTTCTAGCAGTCTGACCGAGTCCAGGTTCTCTGGGCTATTGACCAAAATAAGCAATTTCCTGGCTGAGCAAGCTATCGAGTCGTATGTCGTTGGTGGTCTGGTGCGTGATGTGCTGCTGGGGCGAGATACGGCTGATATCGATATTGCTGTCGCCGCCGACGCCCTGGAAATCGCTCCCGGGGTAGCGACCGCTCTTGGCGGCAAATATGTCACCCTGGATAGGGTAAACAGGATAGGTCGGGTAGTGCTGCTTAATAAAGCAACACCCTCAACCGAGGCTCAGTGGGAGCTTGATTTTTCCACATTTGAAGGCAGTATCGAGCAGGACCTGGCACGACGCGATTTCACTATCGATGCTATGGCAGTCGACCTTAGCCAGTTAAGGGAGACCTTTTCCAATGTTCAACTTATAGACCCTTTTCATGGCCGGGATGACCTTCGCCGGGGGGTGATTCGGGCAGTTGCTGAGACAGCTTTTGAATCGGACGCAGCACGCTTACTACGGGCGGCACGTTTAGCCGCCGAGCTAAACTTTACTATCGATAAGCCGACTGAGGCTCTAATCCGGCGCCACTCTTACCTTGTCGCCAGTGTCGCCGGTGAGCGAGTGAGGGAAGAGCTACTACGGCTACTGGCAATCCCTGAAGCCGGGCGACTTTTGCTTTACCTGGATGAGCTCGGCTTGCTCACGGCCCTGTTCCCGGAACTGACAGCCAGCAAGGGAACGGAACAGCCCAGGGAACACTTCTGGAATGTTTTTGACCACTCCCTGATGACGGTGATGGCGGTTGACTTTCTGCTCCGGCGGGGAGCCTGGGAATATGCTGGTGGGGAGGTACTGGCGGCCGTTCCCTGGTCGGCCGTGCTGGCTGAGCACTTTGCCCAGGAGGTTAGCCACGGTAGCCGCCGCAGTATATTACTGAAACTGGCGGGGCTCCTTCATGACGTTGCCAAACCCCAAACCAAAGCTATTGATGCTGGCGGTCGCCTGCGTTTTTTAGGACATGCTACGGAAGGAGCCATCATTACGGCTAATATACTGGAAAGGCTGAGGTTCAGTGCCAAAGAGGTGAAGCTAATAGAGACTGTGGTGAAACATCACCTGCGACCGGGGCAGATGAGTCAGGATGAGCTGCCCTCGCGCCGGGCTATTTACCGCTACTTTCGTGATACCGCCGAGGCCGGCATCGATACCCTTTTCCTGAGCCTGGCCGACCATTTAGCCACCAGGGGTCCCAACCTGGATTTAGCCGCCTGGCAGAAGCATACCCGAATCGTTGCTTATGTCATCGGCCAGCATTTTGAGCCGGCGGATATCGCTCGCCCCGCCAGGCTGGTTGACGGGCATGATATAATTAATATCTTTAGTATAACGCCGGGACCTAAAATTGGAGAAATTCTGGAGGCAGTGCGTGAAGCGCAGGCCTCAGGAGAGGTAACCAGCCGAGAGGCAGCACTATCCTTTATTGATAAATTACTGACCTAGAACAGGCAGAAAGTATGATTAGAAGAAATACACGGGTTTTTATCGCGGTATTGATAATTTTTGTGCTGGCAGCGCTGGTAGTTTTGCCGGTTGACGAGGGACTCCTAGGCAAGAGGGGAGTACGGCTGGGGTTAGATTTGCAGGGTGGTATTCATATTGTTTACCGGGCTGACCTCTCCTCGGTAAAAGCGGACGAGCAGGCTGGCGCTATCGAGGGAGTGGTGGCAGTGCTCGGCAACCGGGTTAATCCGCTGGGGGTAACCGAGCCGCTTATTCAGAAACAGGGCAGTGACCGGGTCGTGCTGGAACTGCCCGGACTCAGCATTTCGGATAAAGAAAAGGAAAGCCTGTCACGAGTGGCGATACTGGAGTTTGGCGAACTGGCGACTGATGACGAAGAGGCAAAGTGGGAGAATGAGCTGGGTAGGTGGAAGCCGGCGACGGCCAGCATTAACGGCGAGGAAAAAGAGCTAACCAGCCGCTACTTTAAGGAAAATACCTTTATAGGCCGGGATGATATTGGGAGAATAGAGCTGCACTTTGAATGGGATGAGGAGGGGAGCCAGCTATCAGCAGAAATTACCGGACGGCTGGCCGTTAACAAGGAGCCGTTAGCTATCTTTGAGGGTGGCGAGCCCCTGCTTGGAGATAATGGCAGACCGATTGCTCCTCTAGTTCAATCAACGATTGTCGATAGGGGCGTAATTACAGGATTGAGCTTTAATGAGAGTACCCGATTATCCAAGCAGTTGAACGCCGGACGATTGCCTGTACCCCTGGAAATAATCTATGACCAAACAGTGTCGCCGATACTGGGCTCTGATTTCGTTGACATGAGCGTCAGGGCAGGATTGATTGGCATGGTAGTAGTGATGTTATTTATGATTTTTTACTACCGGGTATCTGGATTTTTAGCCAGCCTGGCTTTGATTTTTTATGGGGCCCTGGTAATGGCACTATTCAAGTTGATACCGGTTACTCTTACCCTGGCGGGACTGGGTGGCTTCATCCTGTCAATTGGTATGGCGGTAGATGCCAATGTGCTTATCTTTGAGCGGATGAAGGAGGAACTTAGAACGGGGCGGACGTTAGGGGCGGCTATTGAGGTCGGCTTCAGTCGTGCCTGGACAGCAATCAAGGATAGTAATATAACCACCTTTATTGTCTGTGGCATTCTCTACTGGCTCGGCAGTAGTATTGTCGCCAGCGCCCCGGTGATGGGCTTTGCCCTGACCCTTTTTATCGGTGTGGCGGTAAGCATGTTTACGGCTATTACCGTCACGCGCACCTTACTGCGTCTCTTCGTGGGCACTCCCCTGGCGCTGCGGATTCGACTATTCAGCCCTCACCTGGGAGGGAAAGATGTTTGATATTGTCGGCAAGAGACGCTGGTTCTTTCTTATTGCCGGTGTAGTAATACTCACCAGTGTCATCTCTCTGGCGACCTTCGGTCTTAAAGCCGGCATTGAATTTAGCAGCGGTTCGGTAATGACGGCCGGCTTTGAGCAGCCAGTAGACCAGGGTAGATTGCAAAAAGAACTGGCTAATTTGGGGTATGCTAATGTCATTATTCAACGCGTCGGTGAGGATGATTTCTTAATCCGTTTACCGGAACTGAGCGGTGATGCCAAGGCTGAACTGGAGGCCGGGCTGACCACCACCTTTGGTAGCTTTGAAGTCAAGGAATTCGATGTTGTCTCGCCGATGGTAGCGGCTGAGACGGCACGGAACGCCGCCATCGCCGTAGCTGTCGCCGCCATCGGTATCCTGCTTTATATCACCTGGGCATTTCGCCGTATGCCCAATCCTTTCCGTTATGGCACAAGTGCCATAGTGGCCCTGATTCATGACACCGTGGTGGTACTGGGGGTTTTTTCCATTCTCGGCGGCATATTGGGCTGGGAAATTAATTTGATGTTCGTTACCGGTATTCTGGCTGTCATCGGTTATAGTGTCAATAATACTGTCGTCGTTTTCGATAGAATTCGCGAAAATTTGGTGAAGGATGCCAGGGCTGACTTTGAGACGGTCGTCAATAATAGCCTGGTTGAAACCCTGAGTCGTTCCTTGAATACGAGCTTGACGACACTGTTTGCGGTCTTAGCCCTGTTGTTCTTTGTCGGGGCATCAATTCAGAATTTCGCCGTTGTTCTGCTCGTTGGTATCATTGCCGGAACTTTTAGCTCACTCTGTATCGCGCCTCCGTTACTGGTAGTCTGGAAAAAGGGCAAAGAGAGCCGGGCGTGATTGACATGACCAGTGGCACTAGATATACTTCAGCGACACTGTAGTCTCAACACGAATCTAACCACTAAAGAGGAGGGAAGCTATGTCGGTAGAATACATTAACCCCAGCACCAGCGCCCCGCCGCGGGGCTATTCCCACGTGGTCAAGCATGGCAATACCGTTTACATCGCCGGGCAGGTTGCCCGTGACCGGGATGGCAAAACCGTGGGCGTGGGCGACGCCAAAGCCCAGGTCGACCAGGTCTTTAAGAACCTGGAAGCTGCCCTGGCCGCCGCCGGGGGTAACCTGAGCCACATCGTCAAGACCAACATTTTCATGACCCATCGCGAGGACTTGGCCGCTTACCGCGAGGTCAGGGCTAAGTACATGAGTAACGATAATCCTCCGGTTAGTACTCTTATCCTCTGTTCTGGTCTGGCCGACCCCGACTTCCGCATCGAGATAGAGGCGATAGCCATAGTACCATGAAGAGTCGCTGCCGACGGTTCACTAGCCGCCGGTTCCAACCAGCCAGGTGAAGATAAGGGGAGGTGATGGGCGATGTTTTCCACCAGAAGTGGCGCCGTTAAACTGGCGCTTGGAGTCGTAATCGGGCTGATTACGCTCAAGGTGTTAGTGGCTATCATCACCGGGAGCATTAGCATCTCGGCGCAGGCAGTGGATAGCTTCCTTGACCTGCTGGCGATAACCATCATCTTCCTGGCTATTAGTGTGGCGAACAGGCCGGCTGATGAGGAACACCCCTTCGGTCACGGTAAAATGGAGGGTATTGCCGCCATTGTGCAGGGGGGGGCTGATTCTGACGGCCGGTGGCTTGATAATTTATGCCGCCGTGCACAGGATAATAGCCGGCACCACACTAAAGCTGACCGAAGCCGGCATCGGGGTAATGCTGGTTTCCATAATAACCAGCATCTTCCTTTCCCGCCACTTACTTAAAATATCACGGGCGACAGAGTCAATAGCACTCGAAGCGGCGGCGCGTAATATCACCGCCGATGTTTACTCGGCGGCCGGGGTGCTGGTGGCATTAGTGGCGGTACGCTTTAGCGGACTGGCTATTTTCGACCCTATTGTTGCTCTTGGCGTAGTCTTCTTCATCCTGAAAACAGCCTATGACGTAATGCGAAAGTCGTTTGGGGAGCTGGTGGATGTCAGGTTACCCAGGGCCGAAGAGGCGGCAATAATCTCCTGTATTGAAGAACACAGCGGTCAACTAGCCGGTTTCCATAAAGTTCGTACCCGAAAAGCCGGTGGCCAGCGCTTCATTGACCTTCATCTTATGCTGCCGAAGAATACCAGTGTGGCAGAAGCCCATCAGATGTGCGACCATCTGGAACTGGATATCGAAAACAGGTTGCTTAATGCCAGTGTCACTATTCATGTCGAGCCCTGTGAAGATGAGTGTGGCCAGTGCCTTGTCTCCCCCTGTAGCCGGCGCCTGGGCGTCATGCTTGGTGAGAAAAAGGGTGACGCTGAGTAAGGAAAAGCTAAACTACCAATTGGATACCTGATATTAGAAACCAAAACCCAAATCCAACGAGTAGCAGGCTGCAGGTAATGAATATCCCTTCCCGGAGCTTCCTGCCCCAGAGCGAGTGAGTTTTATAGACCATGATGGAAACAAATGAAAGCCAGACCAGGTCACACAGCCAGTGGACCAGAATAAGCACACTTAGCCCCATTGTGCCAAAATTGAGAAATTTCATAATGAGCATACTGCCGATAGTCAGCCACCATAGTAAGAAGAAAGGGTTGAGACCACTGGTCAGGATACCAGCCACCAAGGCATTATAGGGTAAATCCTTGCCTTCCTGAACCACCTCACCACGGGCACGAAACATGGCGACACCGAGCCAGATAATCATAACACCACCGAGCAGGCTCAATAGGAACTGCACAGTACTACTTTCGAAGAATCGAGCCAAGCCAAAGTATATCAGTAGTATCAATGGAACTTCGATGACAGCATGACCGGTAGCTATCTGGAGGCCGGCCCACGGAGTCCGATAGCTTTTGGCTAAAGTTATGGCAAACATAGGCCCGGGCATCATTACCCCTGATAGCGAAATTACAACCGCGCTTAGTAGAATCGGCAGCATGAAAAACCTCGCTTCATTGTAACATACTTGTTTTCATGATGCCTTCGGGTTGGTATCAGGGTCGTTGTCAGGGCCTAAGCCCCTCTGACATAACCATTTTGAGACTGTCCCGCAATGACAAAGACATCTTTCTGGGACAGCCTGATTAAGTAAGGGGGTGAGATTAATAATCTCCGGGATATTTGAGTCTACTATTCTAATGTATTATACTTTGGCTGAAGAGACCCGGCTAAGGGCGCAATTATTCGGGGGTAAGAGACGTGTCGTTAGATTTAACCAAGGTGGCGGCGCTGGTTGGAGGAATGGTCGCCCACTTGAAGACTGGCGGTGAGGGCAAGCGGCAGCGCCTCAACCATGCCCTGGAAGTTCTCGGTGATAAGTCAACCGACATTGATTCCTTAAGAAAGAAGCTTTCCGTCAGTCAGACTACCTGGCTGGTGGCCGGCCTGGTAGATGGGCTTGACGGCCACTATCAAGCAGTACCCCTTCCCAGCGAATTCACTGTCCTGGCGACCGATGGTTCTCACATTGAGGTTGACCGGCACCGGTCAACAAGGTGCTACCTGATAAATATCGGCACTGTCGCTCTTCACTACGGCGGTAATCCTGATGCCATCCTTGATAGCTTTCCCGGCCTCTATGCCGGAGATGAAGACCTGGTTATCGCCCCGGTGGGCAACAGGGGTCATGAGCAACCGGTCGAAGGTACCCTTTTAGGTCTCAAGCGCAGTGTCGATGAGTGTCAGTATCTGGCGGAACTGGCGGCTGGACTGCCGCCGGGCAGCTCAACTCTGGCACTGCTTGATGGCTCGCTGATTCTCTGGGGGCTGGCTGATTTCCCCGACTTTGTCACCGAGGCACTACTCAACAACGGTTTCCTGTATTATCTTAACGAGATGAAAAAACTCAATAATGACAAAACACTGGCGGTAGCCAGCTACATCAGCTTCCCCGGCGGTAGCGATGTCATCAATGCCCTGCGGGTGGCTCTCTGTCCCCACAACCCCCTGGATACTGACAGCCACTGCCAGACCTGCGCCACCAGGGAGTGTCAACAGGTAGCCGGTATCCGGGACATGGATATTTTCTCAAATATCCTGGAGGCGGGAGAGAGGTCAGCACTGTTTATCAGTCAATCCTCTTTAGTGCGGAAGCACTATGGAGAACACCGGGTCTATTTCTTCTACCTCAAGGTGGATGATGAAATTGCCAGGGTGGAGATTCCGCAGTGGGTCGCCAGGGACGCAAACCGGCTCAATCTGACTCACAGCCTGGTGTTAGACCAGTGTCGACGGGGGCAGGGATACCCGGTGGCATTGAGTGAAGCCCACGAGCAGGCGGTAGTAACCATGGCTGATAGGGAGAACTTCTGGCAACTGGTGGAATCATCGTTAGTCGAGGAGCACCTCCCCACCCCCACCTCCGCCAAAAGTCAGAGTAAAAGAAGAAGGTGGGTGTAGGGTCTCCCCCTTTGAAAATGGGGAGTAAAGGGGATTTAAAATCATTCTCAATCTTCCTTAACTTCCCCATCTTACCCCAGCTCCAGGTTGCAACCCCTGTGGTTTTGAGGATAGAATTATAGAGCAGTGATATAAAGTGCAAGGAGGGTAAGCGATGTTATTACCACGGATTAAGGAACAGCTTCATACGGAACCGGCACAATTTGTTGAGCAGGAGATTAAGGAATTAGTACGCACCAGTGCCGCCAATCGCTTAGCCTTCCTGGACGACTATGTCATGTGGGCTGAGCCGCTGGTAAGGTTTGCTGATGGCGATGACCCTATTTTCAGCGAATACAAGACCATTATTGCTCCCAGCCACCTCACCCCCCGCGAGGCACTGGCTCAAGCCTACGGCAAAAGCCCGGCAGAACTGCCGCCTAGCCTTTCGGTGGTAAGCTGGATTTTACCCGCCGTGGCGGAGACTCGTAAATCTAACCGGGCGGAGACACGTGTTCCCAGCCGTCTCTGGTCTCACACCCGCTGGTATGGTGAGCAGTTTAACAACAGCCTGCGCCAGCAGATGGTGACACTGCTTACCGGGATGGGATATGTAGCGGTGGCGCCGGCAGCACAGCCCTATTTCAAGACAGAGCGAAATGAAAAGGGACCTTACTCCAACTGGTCAGAGCGGCACATTGCCTATGCCGCCGGCCACGGTACCTTCAGCCTTTCCGACGGCTTCATCACCGAACGCGGCATCGCCCACCGCTGTGGCAGTATCGTCACCGACCTCATGCTGCCGGCCAGCCCGAGGACAGCCGCCAGCCCGTTCTCAAACTGCCTCTTCTATGTCGATGGTAGCTGTCAAGCCTGTATTGCCCGCTGTCCGGCCGGGGCGATTACGGAGCATGGTCACGATAAGATAAAGTGCCAGCAGTATCAGCGTGATATTGGTTACTCGCCGGCGGCATTGAAAGGCGGCTATGACAATGATACGAGCGTGGCTGGCTGTGGTCTCTGCCAGACGAAAGTCCCCTGCGAAGACCGCATCCCGGCCAAGATAGGCAAGAAGAAAAGGGGATAGCGAGAGATTGGGGCGGGGGGTGGTGGAGGTAGGGGGAAGAGGTTTTAGAGAAGGGCTTCGCCCCTCTCTAACGCCGCACACCGCTCATTTGACATCTCCATAATATAGTAATAACCTTTGCTTACTTCACTAGCGTGGAGGGTTGAAATGGCTACAAGAATAAGCATAATAAACTTTAAAGGCGGTGTGGGAAAAACTACGTTAGCTTTCCATCTTGCTGCTGGGCTTGTCCGTTATCACGAGGCTAAGGTTCTATTGATTGATGTCGACCACCAAAGTACCCTATCCATATTATGCTTAGGAGGTGATAAATGGCGGGAGAAAGCCAGTGCACGTGAGACGGTAAACTCTATCTTCACAACTTTTACCGAGAAAACCCCGATGGCTGGCAGAGAAGTAATCGTTCAAAATCCACTCGAAGGAAGGTCTCACAACTATCAGACATTGGACGTGGTGCCTGCTACACTAGCCCTTGATGATACGGAAATCGAACTTGCGTCCGCCAGTACTGGAAATCCTATAAGGTCAGAGTGGGATAAGAGAACATTGCTATGCAAGTGGTTGGACGATACTTCTATAGACGGCGAATACGACTACATAATAATTGATTGCCCGCCAGCTACGAAGCTTGTTACTCAGAATGCAATCGCATGTAGCCACGGATATATAATACCTGCAATTCCTGAAGCAGTTATCATAAGAGGTGTACCTCATCTTCGCGATTTATTAGCTAACAGGATTGAAACAAAACTAAGAACCCTGTCTCAGTTTGTGTCTAACAGTGGAACAGCAATTACTCCGTCATATGTGTCCCATATAAATTTGGTAGGAATCGTAATAACAAGAATCCAAACCTCTGGTGTAGCTGTCAGTGGTTACGTCAACGACCACACACAACATTTACATACTATGGAAACTCAGTGGGGAGCCGACATGGTAAAGCCTTACATTCCTCAAGGTGTAGGCATAGCTGAATCACTTAGAGCTAGCTTGCCAGTTTACAGCAGGTCAGGTCGTCAAAATATTGATAACAGAGACTTTATCGGGCTATTCAAAGACCTTACAGAAAATCTTAAAGGACGAATAGACCTATTACGGATTTTATTGGACCATTCAAAGACCTAATAAAAAATCTGAAGGAATTAATAGACTTACTATGAACATGTTAAGAGATGAATATTTTACAGGCGATTCTGATAAAAGTCCGATAGAAATATCTAGCAAAAAGCCAAGCATTGAGGAACTGATTTCACTCCTCAGACAATTATCCAAAATGCTTGAATTGGCTAATTCGCAAAACCCTAGGTTATCTAATGCGGTGGGAAAACTAGCAAACATTCTTTCGAGATATAAAGATAAATCCATAGATGATGTTTTAGATAGTTTGACAATTGCTAAAAGAACGCAGTCAGTCAAACGATTATCGAAAGCAAGATTTTCTGAATCGGAAGCCAAATCTCTCACTTTGGAGCAGATTGAGAGATTGCTTGAATCGGAAGAACTAGGTAAATCTGACTTGATTACCATAGCTGTGTTAAGGTTCGGTATGTCAAAAGCGGAGTTGATGAAGACGAGGAAGACATACATCATCGAGGAAATAAAGACGGCTATTACTAACCTTAGAACACTAGACACAATAGGAAAGCAGGCTGCAGGCAATAGATAAATTTCTTCGGCTAGCCATTCATTCCCCTTTTATTCAT
>JACQGQ010000044.1 GCA_016199495.1 Chloroflexota bacterium | reverse complement strand
GTCACCGCTGAGCACGCCAAGATTGCCGAGGAGGCCGGTGCCTGCGCCGTGATGGCGCTGGAGAGAGTCCCGGCCGATATCCGGGCGGCCGGTGGTGTTGCCCGTATGGCTGACCCGACAGTCATTGAAGCTATTATGAAAGCGGTGTCTATTCCGGTAATGGCTAAGTGCCGTATCGGCCATTTTGTCGAGGCTCAAGCACTGCAAGCCCTCGGCGTGGACTACATCGATGAGTCGGAAGTGCTTACCCCGGCCGATGAAAGCCACCACATCTGGAAACATGACTTTAAGGTGCCCTTTGTCTGCGGCTGCCGTGACCTGGGTGAAGCCCTGCGTCGTATCGGCGAGGGCGCCGCCATGATTAGGACTAAGGGTGAAGCTGGCTCCGGCAACATTGTCGAAGCCGTCAGGCACATGCGCGCCGTGATGGACAGCATCCGCAAACTGATAAATACCCCCCAGGAGGAGCTGATGGCGCAGGCCAAGGAAATGGGGGCTCCCTTCGAGCTGGTTGAGGAAGTGCATAAAGCGGGTAAACTGCCGGTGGTCAATTTTGCTGCCGGCGGAGTAGCCACCCCGGCCGATGCCGCCCTGATGATGCAACTCGGTGCCGACGGCATTTTCGTTGGCTCAGGTATCTTTAAATCGGCTAACCCTGAGGTTAGAGCCAGGGCGATTGTCAAAGCCACCACCCACTACCAGGACGCTGAAATCATCGCCGAGGTCTCCAAGAATCTGGGCGAGGCTATGACCGGCCTGGATATAAAGCAAATCAAACCTGAAGAGTTGCTGGCAACCAGGGGATGGTAGTATGAAAATAGGTGTCCTTGCCGTGCAGGGAGCCTTTGCCGAGCATGTCGCTGTCTTGTGTAAACTGGGAGTGGAAGCCGTGCCCATTCGCTTGCCCCGGCAACTTGAAGATTTAGACGGGCTGGTTATTCCCGGGGGAGAAAGTAGCTCTATCAGCCGCTTGATGCTGGATTACAATCTGGCGAGCCAGATAAAAAATCTTGCCAGAAATGACCTGCCGATATTCGGTACCTGTGCTGGTATGATACTCCTGGCTAACGAGATTTCTGACCGGGAAAATGTCGAACCCCTGGGAGTAATGAAGATACGAGTCCGGCGTAATGCCTTTGGCCGGCAAACGGAAAGCTTCGAGGCCGAGCTGGCCATACCCGTACTGGGCGAAAAGCTATTTCCCGGTGTATTCATCCGGGCGCCATTGATTGAGCAGGTAAACGGTGATGTGGAGATACTGGCCCGGTTGGCCGATGGCACCACCGTGGCGGCCAGACAGGGGAAGCTGCTGGCGGCTGCTTTTCACCCGGAGTTGACTGACGACTCGAGGTTTCATCAATTCTTTCTCGAGATTGTCGCTGAAGGACGTTAAACGCAGGAGAAAGTTTACCTGAAGAGACTGAAATAATGGAGAGAAGCGAATTAGCCCGAAAGATATTTGACACTTCTCACTTGGAGGGTAGCTTTAAATTACGCTCCGGTCAGATATCAAACGAATACTTTGACAAATATTTGTTTGAATCTAACCCCCGGCTGCTAATGGAGATTACCAAGCAGCTAGCAGAGCTGATACCGGCCGGGACCGAGGTACTGGCCGGGCTTGAAATGGGCGGTATACCCCTGGCGACAACTTTATCACTACAAACCGGTATACCGGCCGTGTTTGTCAGGAAAAAAGCCAAAGAATACGGCACATGTAAGCTTGCCGAAGGGGCTGATATACGTGACAAAAAGGTATGTATTATTGAAGATGTGGTCACCACCGGCGGGCAGATAGTTTTAAGCGCCAATGACCTGAAACAAATCGGTGCCCGGATTAAATATGTGCTCTGCGTTATCGAACGTGACCAGAAATGCCGGGAGAATCTCAGCAAAGAAGGCCTGGAATTGCTCTCATTATTTACCATGGAAGAATTAAGATGAAGTGAACTTTAACCACCAGCAATTGCCAGAACCTTAATCAGGGAGAGGGATTTTTGCCACAAAAGGTAATAACAGATGACCTGGACGCGTTGCTTGCTATTTTCCCGCCACATATTCGCCAGTCATTATCTCAGCAAGAGGACAGCAACGAACTGATAGAAGTTATCCTCGATTTGGGCCGGCCACCTGAAGCTCGTTTTCCCCGGCGGGAGATAATTCTCGACTCCAAGGAAATCAACGAGCAGGACATCGAGTATGTCGCCTCACGCATCGGTAGCTTTGGCGATGACAATCGGGCGGGCATAGAACGTACCTTACATCGCATCTCGGCTATCCGCAACCGCCAGGGGCAACTGGTCGGGCTTACCTGCCGCGTCGGTAGAGCTGTCTTTGGCACGATAAAAGTTATCGAAGACCTCATTCAATCGGGAAAAAACGTCATGCTTCTGGGCCGGCCGGGGATAGGTAAAACGACCATGCTGCGCGAGGTTGCCCGGGTGCTCGCCGATGATTTTAATAAGCGGGTCATTATCGTCGATACCTCAAATGAAATTGCCGGTGACGGCGATATTCCCCACCCAGCCATCGGGCATGCCCGGCGGATGCAGGTAACCACCCCTACCCGGCAGCACGCCGTCATGATTGAAGCTGTAGAAAACCACATGCCCGAGGTAATCATCATTGATGAAATCGGCACCGAGCTTGAAGCTCAGGCCGCCCGGACTATTGCCGAGCGTGGGGTACAGCTGGTTGGCACCGCCCACGGTAACACCCTGGAGAACCTGATGATGAACCCGACCCTGTCTGACCTTGTCGGCGGTATTCAGAGCGTAACCCTGGGGGATGAAGAAGCCAAGCGGCGGGGCACCCAGAAATCGATACTGGAACGGATGTCACCCCCTACCTTCGATATTATCGTCGAGATTCAGGACCGGGATAAGGTCGCCATTCATCCCGATATTGCGCAAGCGGTTGATGCCAGCCTGCGCGGTCAACCCCCGGCTATCGAAATCCGCTGGCTGGATGAGGCGGGAGCAGTCAGGATAGAAAAGACAGCCCCGGTCACTACTGCCAGGAAAACTGCCCGGACTAAGCCGGTGGCTCAGGGAAATAACCGGCACAAGCTCTACCTCTTCGGCGTAAATCGGGGACGATTCGAGCAGATGACCAAAGAGATGGAACTGGCTGTGGAGATAACCGACGACCTCAGCACCGCCGAGCTATTTATCACCTCCAAGCATCACTACCGCCGCAAGCCGCAGAAAGTGAGAGAAGCGGAAACGACCAACCTGCCCATCTATGTTCTGAGAAGCAACACGCCGACTCAAATCAGGCAGTTTTTGACTACTATCTACCCTTCGGACGGCACCGAGGAGAGCCGCGACCGGCCGGATTCTTTCAAGGTAGCCCTGAGAGAAGCGCAAGAAGCCATCAACCTGGTAAAGAACGGACAGGAAGAAGTGGAACTCAGCCCCCAGAGCGCCTACATCCGTCGCCTCCAGCACCTCATCGCCGAGAGAAACGACCTCTCCTCCCAAAGCTCAGGACAAGACCCCTTGAGAAGGGTGAAGATTTATAAGGGGTAGAGAAAAAAAGTCAGTAAAAACCCTTGACAAAATACACGGAAACGTGTATACTATCAATAAATGAGCATAATAGCATTGAGAGTAAGATGATAAATAAGATGGGGTCCCATATTAGAGTGCCACCTGTTAAATGTCAAGGTATCAAGACTAAACTTGCCCGTTTTATTATGGATTCTATAAATTGGTCAGATAATGGTAGATGGATAGAACCATTCGTTGGTTCAGGCGTGGTTGTATTGAATGTTGCCCCCCGCCGTGCCTTATTGACTGATGTAAATATTCATGTTATTCGGTTTTATAATGATATTGCGAACGGTCAACTTTCACCAAGCAGCGTAAGAAATTATCTTGAAAAACACGGGAGTATCCTATCACAAATTGGCGAACCATATTACTATGAAGTCCGCGAGCGATTTAATTTGAAACCCACATCTTTTGATTTTCTGTTTTTGAATCGCTGTTGTTTTAATGGGGTAATTCGTTTCAATTCTAAAGGGCATTTTAATGTGCCATTCGGAAAGAAGCCTGATAGATTTCGTCCAGGATATATAACGAAAATTGTAAACCAAGTAGCCTATTTAGCTTATTTGGTTAATGAAAACGATTGGATTTTCAAAGAAGCCGATTGGCGTGAAACCTTAAAACAAGTACACGAAGAAGATTTTGTTTATGCTGACCCCCCATATATCGGACGACATACTGATTACTACAATAAGTGGGTTGAGATGGATGCGGTTGAATTATTTGAGTCCTTGAAGTTTTTACCTTGTGGATTCGCCCTTTCAACATGGAGCCGAAACAGGTACCGGAATAATCCCTATCTTCCCTCAGATGCCTCGGTGATAGTCAAAACCTTCAATCATTTTTATCATGTAGGCCCGACTGAGAGTTTAAGGAATCCTATGATAGAAGCCTTAATAATCAAGAGAGGATCTGAAACCACAGAAGGAAAAGATAATAGCTATGTCACTCAAGGGGAATTGCCTATTTAGATTGAGGCTTCCTCCACGTAAGATAACCGTTTAGGTTAGTATATTTTCTCGGTTGTTTCCAATCGAAATTTCTCCAGTAATCCTCGAAAATGTCTTCTCCCCTTTCCCCGAAGTTTGTAAATGTACCTTGCCCCTTGCGTAATACATCTAGGCTACGAACTGAGCCAATGTTAGCAGTATTCCCGCTACCGGGTCGGTCTGATGCTAGTTGCCATTTTTGCCAGACTATAACTTCCACGTTTCTGATTGGTGCAATAATCTTATCTAGTGAACTAATATCCACTACTTCAGGTTTAACATCTGGCACTCTGTCGTAAATGAAGCCCACTATCCAATGTTCAAGGTACTCATTGTAAGAATACCTAATATTTTTGGTAAATGGAGGTCTTAAATACGCAGTATATGAACCTAAAGTAAACCCTGCCATAGAACTTTTTCTGTAAGTGCTCTTTATATCTATTGCTATCTTGTTTGGGGATGAACCAGATAGGATTAATGTTAAATCTGGATAGACCGTCTGGCGTTCTTCAGTTTCCCATGATTTTATGTATGGTTCTACAGCCTTAGTGATAATTGGGATAGATACCAATTCAAAGATTTTAGAAATAAGTTTAGTATCATTGGAAATGGTATATATTTTCTTCTTACTGTCCAATACTCCTTTGACGTACCACTCAACGCCAACGGAAGCAAAAGCTTTATTTAATATACCCTGTATATCAATGGTATTAGCCATAGTCGGGTAAGAATATCATAGAAGTCCTTGAAGGTCAAATTGTTGACTCTAAAATGACACGCTACCTACTTTTCGTAATTTTATCCCGAAGACTATATAATGGGGTTCAAAAGGGGCGAAGCCCCTTTAGTAAATTATCTTCTTTCAGACATAAAAGAAAAGAGAGTTAAAGAGAGGCGAAGCCTCTCTTATAGAACTAAGTCCCCTTCCCCTTAACAAGGGGAAGGGGATAAAGGGGATAGGGTTAATAAAAATCTATGACAAGGGGTAGGGTAACAGACGCCAGGCAACGACTCTCCCGCGAAACCGGCACCATCATCAAGGACTGGGGGGGGAGGCTGCCTGTCGCCCTCATCTACCCCAATTCTTACTATATCGGCATGTCCAACCTGGGGATTCATGCCATCTACCGCCTGCTGAATAGCGACCCAAATACCGTCTGCGAGAGAGCCTTCTGGGGAAAGGAAAATGAGGCGCCGCCACTACCACCCCTCTCCCTGGAATCCCAGCGGCCGCTGGCTGATTTTGCCGTCCTCGCCTTCTCTGTCACCTACGAGCTTGACTATTTTAATGTGGTACAGATTCTCAAAGCCAGTGGCCTACCCCTGTATGCCGCCGACCGTGATGAGAGGCATCCGCTGGTTATTGCCGGCGGTCCTTGCATCATTGCTAATCCGATGCCCCTATCCCCGTTCTTTGATTGCCTCTGTATCGGTGAAGCCGAGGCAATACTACCGGCAATGCTGCCGGTACTAACCGAGGGCATTGGCGGTAAACGCGGTGAGCTACTAAAGGCGCTGGCATCATTACCCGGCGTCTTTGTGCCGCCAGCCGATGCGGGAATTCTGGTGGCGCGCCAGTGGACAGCCAACCTGGACGACTTCCCGGCACATTCCGTTGTCCTGACCCCGGATACCGAGCTGGGTGACCTCTACCTGATTGAGGTGGAGCGGGGTTGCCACTGGGGCTGCCGTTTCTGTCTGGTCAGTAACGCTTTTCGCCCGATGCGCTTTCGCTCTTTAGATAAACTCATCGAGCAGGCTGAGGCCGGGCTTCAATACCGGAAACGCCTGGGGCTGGTCGGGCCGTCCGTTGCCGACTATCCCCGCTTTGAGGAGCTACTAGCCAGACTGCAACAGATGGGGGCGGAACTCTCCATCAGCTCGCTACGAATAAAACCCCTCCCCTCCCTGGCACTAAGGGAAATGGCTAAGGGGGGGGCACGCACCATTGCTCTGGCTCCAGAGGCTGGCTCCCAGCGCCTGCGCCAGGTGATTAGAAAGGGTATTACCGAGGATGACATCCTGGAAGCGGTGCGTAAGGTAGCCGAGCAGGGCATAAAACAGCTCAAGCTCTACTTTATGATTGGCTTACCCTCAGAGACTGACGCTGATATTAAGGCAATGGTAGACCTGACCCTCAGGTGCAAGGCTATTTTCGATAGGCAGCCAGGCGGCGGCCGCATTACCCTGAGTATTGCCCCCTTTGTTCCCAAGGCCGGTACTCCCTTCCAACGGCTACCGATGGAAACACTCTCTGCGCTGAATCGCCGTTTGTCTCTACTCAAAAATAACCTGCTGCCACAAGGAATCAAGCTTAAATGCGAAAGCCTTGCCTGGAGCGAGGTTCAAGGGGTTCTAGCCCGGGGAGATACTAAATTAGCCGAAGTGCTGGCCAGTATCGAAGAGGTGTCATTACCCGGCTGGCGCCGGGCTATGAAAAAATGCCACCTGGATACTGACTATTATGCTCACCAGAGATGGGATACCGCCGAAAAACTACCCTGGTCAATGCTGGATTCAGGCACTGAAGCCGGCTACCTTGAACTTGAGCTGAACAGTCCATCAGCATAGTTCGTGAGATGGGGAGACAGGCGAGGGCTGGATAGCTTAGCCCCGGTTGCCCCATAAAAACACTGAGGCGGTCAGCGTTACTATGAGCAGAGCCACGCTGACAATGGTAAAGGTAGAGTAGAAGCCAATCCGGTCAATGAAGGAACCCACCACGGGGGCAAGTATACCGCCGGTTTCCATGCTGGCAAAGTAGTAGATGCCGAGTATCGTGGAACGGCGGCGCTCCGACGTATGACTAACGATGTAGGCTTCTGACACCGGCATTCGGATATACATCGCCATGCCAATGAGCAGTAGTAGAGCACCAATACTTATGCCTTGCCCGTAGGGAACCAGATTCAGTGAGTAGATGGCAGGAACGGCAATAAAACAGGCTGTCAGTGCCACCGGTACCTTGCCCAGGCGGTCAGAAAGGTAGCCGCCCAGAGGGCTTGCCCAGAGCCCGGCGGAGTAGATAATAGCCAGAAAGACGGCGGCGGCCTCCTCGCCAACGCCGAAGTGGTCAACCATGAACAATGGCACGAAGGCTATGGTGGAGAAAATCATCGCTTGGGCGGATATGCTTAAAGCCATAAACGCCACCAGGCGACGCAAATGGCCGGGAGAAGATGGTATCCCATCAGCACGCTCGGTCACGCTCCGTCGGGTTTTACCCGTGTCCACCCGCCGACCCAGCAGTAGATAAAATATGATGCCGAATACCACGGTGGGGACAGCTAAGGCAATAAATGAGCCGCGCCATCCCCAGACAGCCGCAATAGCCGCCGCCACCAGCGGGGCCAGGAAGAAGCTGCCACTACCGCCAATTAAATGAATCCCCAGCGCTCGCCCCTGGTTCTTCGGTTCGACCGATGCTGTAATCAAGGGTGCTGCCGATGGGTGGTAGCCACCACCGGCGATTCCCATCAGCGCCAGGAAGACAATCATCAGAATGTAGGTTTGCGAAAGCCCGACCAGGAGCCCGGCCAGTGCCACCCCGCAGATGCCGATGGTAAGCAGTATGCGGGGACCGATACGGTCGGCCAGCCATCCCGCTGGCAGCTGGCCAATACCATATGACAGACTGAAGGCTGATATCACCACTCCCGATTGGGTGTAGTCCAGGGCAAAGTCGTCACGGATAAATGGTAAAAGCGGCACCGGTAGTGCCGTCAACAGGTGGTGTACCAGATGTGCCAGCACAAAAAGAGGGAGCAGTCCTGAAAAAAGCGAGCGCCCCTTGAGTTTCTTAATAGCACTATCCTTTCAAGGTCATCTCGTAGCCTGAAGCTGAAAGGTGTTAGACCAAAGTATAAATGATTCTGCTTTGGACTGCAAATCGGATAACAATCCCGGTTTGTATCTCCCTGCGGCTCAGCTTGCCGGGGCAAAGTCGATGATATTGAGCCGCAGCCTTTCCTCTCCACCCCAGCGGTCTACTTCCAGGTTATAAACGATGTCAAGGGGGGAAGATGTCTCAGCCAGATAGTTGCCCAGGCCAAAAGCTACTCCGTCCCAGACCAGGCCACCCTGCCTTAGTTTCAATCGCAGGTGCTCTCCGTTATTGCCCATAGGGTGGCGGCTGATAATCTCTACCCGGCGAGTGAGGAAGGTGGGGGTCGGGTTTCCCTGCCCGAATGGGGCCAGCTTTTGCATCAGCGGGAAGGTATTCCCACCGAGGTCGGATAGCATCACTGCGGCATCGATATCTACTTTGGGGCGCAGGTCAACCCCCTCTAGCTGGGTAGTTGCCAGTTGTAACAGTGCCTCTTGCAGGCGAGGTAAGTTGCTGGTGGGCAGGCTGAAACCGGCTGCCTGGGAATGCCCGCCGAAATAAGAGAAGAGATGGCTACACTGAGTTAAAGCCTGGATAATATTAAATTCGGGGATACTGCGGGAACTGCCGCTACTTACCTGGTCGCCCCTTCGGATGACAATTGCCGGGCGGTAGAACTCCTCGACTAACCGGCTGGCAACCAATCCCATGATGCCGCCGGGATAGTCTCTGTCACCGACCATCAAAAGTGGTCGAACACCCTGAGCCAGTATCTGCTCTCTGGCTTTAATAGAAGCTTTGGAGGTCAGTCTTTGCCGCTCAGTGTTCTTTTGCTCCAACCACACCGCTAGCGCGCGTGCTTCCTGTGGTGAGTCTGTCATCAGCAGTTTATAGCCGCTCATGGCGTGTTCCAGTCTGCCGGCGGCATTCAGGCGCGGGGCAATAGTCCAGGAGATACTTTCGCTGTCAAGGCGGTCGCTCTTCAATCCTGACTGGGTTATTATTTCCCTGATGCCAGGGCGGGGGCTGGTGTTCAGCAGTTTCAGTCCTTGCTTCACCAGGTATCGGTTTTCTCCCAGTAGAGGCATCATATCAGCCACCGTCCCCAGGGCTACCAGGTCCATTAGTTTATCGAGTTGTTTTTCCTTGCCCATACTGGCGAACAGAGCTTGCATGAGTTTGAGGGCTACCCCAACGCCAGCCAGCTCTGAGAAGGGGTAATCCGAGTCGGGCAGCTTGGGATTAACCACGGCGGTAGCCGGGGGTACTACGGCTGGGGGGGTGTGGTGGTCGGTAATGATGATATCAAGCCCCATCCTTTTCGCCTTCCTGACCTCGTCCAGGGCAGTAATGCCGCAATCGACGGTAACAACCAGGCTGATACCCTGCCGGTATAATTCCTCTAAAGCGGCTATCTTCAGTCCGTAACCTTCGGACAGGCGATGGGGTATGTAGGGAGTAGCCTTACAATTCAGGATTGATAACCCCTGAACTAAGAGAGCCGTCGCGGTGATGCCATCAGTATCAAAGTCCCCATAGATGGCAATACTTTCGCCGGAAAGTAAAGCCTGGTAAATCCTGGCGACTGCCTGGTGCATATCAGACAAAAGGAAAGGGTCACCTGATAGTCTGTCATCGGCAGTGAAGAATGATTCTAGCTGGGACGGCTCGGTAAGACCGCGATTATAAAGGAGCTGGGCTATCAGTGGAGAGGAAGCGACCGTGTTAATCCAATGGTTGTCAGGAATCGGCGGCAGGAGATTCCAACGGCTACGGCTCACGCCTAGGCCTCACTATATTTGCGCAAGATGAGAACTGAGTTATGACCGCCGAAGCCGAAGGAGTTAGATAGAGTGGTGGTAACCTTAGCCTGGCGGGCGACATTAGGCACATAATCCAGGTCGCATTCGGGGTCAGGGTGGGTAAGGTTAATCGTCGGCGGTATTATCCCGTGCTGGATAACCATTATGCACACCGCCGTCTCAACCGCACCGGCGGCGCCGACGAGATGTCCCGTCATTGACTTGGTCGAGCTTATGGGAAGGCGGTAGGCGTAGTCACCAAATACGGTCTTTATCGCCATAGTCTCAGTCTTATCATTCAGCGGGGTAGAGGTTCCGTGAGCGTTGATATAATCAATATCAGTGGGCGCCAGTTCCGCTTTTTTAAGTGCCAAGCGCATTGCCCTGACAGCACCAGCACCGTCTCCATCCGGTTGTGTAATATGGAAAGCATCGGCACTGGCCCCGTAGGCTATAATCTCGCTCAAAATGTTAGCCCCCCGCTTCTGGGCATGGGTAAGGCTTTCCAGAATAAAGAGGCAGGCGCC
Source organism: Chloroflexota bacterium (assembly GCA_016199495.1). Lineage (GTDB taxonomy): Bacteria > Chloroflexota > Dehalococcoidia > Dehalococcoidales > UBA2162 > JACQGQ01. Next base: position 925 of record JACQGQ010000044.1, on the reverse strand, counting down.
TTCACTGATGACAAAGCCATCACGTCCGGCATCAAAAGGACGAGAAGCTAGTTGTGGCGCCTCGTTCCTGGTGGAAAGAGCCTTGAGGGCGTTGAAGGAGCTAACACCGATGGGGTTGATTACGGACTCACTGCCGCCGGCTATGGCGGCCTCGACACCACCCCGCTTAATGAGTTCATAAGCCACACCGATAGCATCTGAGCTACTGGAGCAAGCTGAAGTAGTGCACAGGTTTGGTCCTTTGACACCTAAGGCAATGGATACCTGCGCCGCCGCCATATCAGATATCATCATTGGCACCAGGAAAGGGCTCACCTTACTTGGCCCCTTTTCTAATAGTATCTTGGTCTGTTCGAAAAGGGTGGTTAGACCGCCAATCCCGCTGCCAACGACGATGGCAATGTCATCCTGGTTGGTTGAGTTGATTTGAATACCGGATTGTTCTACTGCCCCCCGGCTGGCCGCCACTGACAATTGGGCGAAGCGGTCCATGCGGCGGGCTTCCTTACGGTCGATGTAGTTAAGAGGGTCGAATCCCTTGACCTCGCCGGCAAATTTGGTCTCAAAAGGCTCAGTGTCAAATAAGGTGATATAATCAATACCGGACTTGCCGGCAATCAGATTTTCCCAGGTAGTGGCCATATCCAGACCAAGTGGGCACAGAATACCTATCCCGGTAACCACCACTCTATTGTCACGATTGCTTACCAAACTGACCTCCTCAATTTGCTCACTTAGTATTATGACTAGTATAATGTATTTCGGCTCGTATAGTCAACCAAGTTGCTGAGAGGTTGTTTGGTAACCCATCCCCCTGACCCCATTCCCTTAAAGGGAAGGGGGGAGTAAGGTAAGAGAAGGGGCTTTGCCCCCTCTCTAAAATCTCTTTCCTCCTCTCCTTATTAGCCTTGAGACAAAAAAGGAG
>JACQGQ010000005.1 GCA_016199495.1 Chloroflexota bacterium | reverse complement strand
CTATTTAAAGAGCCTCTTAATCCTCCAGTTTCTCAAGTCCCTGGCTTTCAAAGAAGGCATCGATGCGCGCCCGGGTTCGAGCCTCATCGAATTCCCTGGAATCAGCCACATTCCCTTCATAGCTTAGCACCGGTATGTTGTTCTCCTGCAGGGCTAACCTGATTTGCGGCTCACCTATCGCCCAGCCTTCACAGCCACGGTTCATATGCATGATGGCACCATCACAATGCCACAGCCTGGCCATTCTCACCTGGGCCTCCCGGCTCACCTGTCCGACATAACGGTGGCTTCGGCCGGTGCCGTCGCTGACGAAGCGCCGTTCTACCATAGCCCGGATAGCATCTTCCCGGGTCTTGATGACAATGCCTTGCTCCTCCAGGGTGGGCACGGCAACCTCTATCTCTCCCTTGAGCATAGTACCGCCACCCATACCAAAGCAATACCGGGAACCGACAGAGACAGCCCCGTATTTCTGGATGTATCTGAAGTTGCTCAGGGCATGCCAGATAGGTTGGCTGACATGCATTACCCGGTAGCGTTCCGTGGCTACGGCCGCGATTTCATTTCTTACCCGGTCGGCGACCTCATCCCGCAACATCCGATAAATCTCGTCGCCACCCTCATAGCCACTGAGCTGGTAAAAGGAAAACATTGTCTTCTCATCCAGGGGGGCAGGAATATGCTGGTTCATCAAAATTACCTGACCCCACAGATTTTGCGTGTGGGCGTGGTGATACATGTCCTTGATGTAAGCCTCGTCATCAAACTTCCGGCTGGTAGTCTTCTCCATCCATTCGATGGCATCGAGTGTCTGGCCGATGACATAGTCAACCTTGTTCTTTTGACTCTGGACGCTGTCAAACTGGTTAGTCTCTGCCCCCTCTGTACAGTAATAGGGCACCTTGAGAAACTCAGCCTCTACCAGAGCCCACTTAGCGTGGGTATCACAGTGGTGAGTTCGGGCAACAAAATCAATCTTGGGAAACGGACCGCCGAAGGCATACTTATTAAGGAACATGGAGCCAAGGTTGACCCGCATATAGGCGCAGACGTCCCGGGCGTAGCCCTTAGCTTCAGCCGCCTCGCCGAACTCCTCAGATAGTCCCATGTTAGCGCTATTAGCCCCGTAGTGCTCACCGGTAATGCTGTGGCAGGTATTGCCGAACCCGGCTTCAACGCCCAGCCCCCACAGGCAAGCCAGCTCACCCCTTTCATGGGCCGTAGTGATACCGTTAAAGCGGGCTTTTTTAACTTCCTTAGCCTTCGTCCAGCACTCCAGGGGTTTAGTCTTCCACAGTCTTTTTTCAGCCAATTTTCCCCTCCTTAAGTATTAGGTGCTCCTTAATCATTCAATTTTTCAAGCCCGCGGCTTTCCATTAAGGTGTCTATGCGGTCAAAGGTTCGAATTTGGTCAATGTCCCTGGGGTCAGTCGAACTGCCTTCATAGATTAGCACATCGTAATTGTGCTCCAGCAGGGCTTGCCGTATCTGGGGCAAGCCCAGGGAAAATTGCTCGCAGCCACGGTTATAATGCAGCAGGGCACCGTCAGCCTGCCATAGTCTGGCCTGCCTCAGGTCGTTCTCCTGGCCCTGGTGTCCGCAAAAACGCCAGGTTTTGGTGACGTAGAGGCACCTTCGTTCTATAGCACAGCGGATAGCCTCTTCTCTGGTCTTGAGGACAATGCCGCGCTCCTCCAGAGTCGGGATTGGCACCTCTCTGCCCCCTTCCACCATCGTCGTATTAGTCCCAAGGTCAGTAGAATAGCGGCAAGCGACCGAGACGGCACCATATTTCTCAAGGTACCTGAAGGTGTTCAGGGCATGCCAGGGGGGAATACCGGTCGTGACAAAGCGGTAGCGCTCAGTGGGCACGGCGGCGATATGATTTTTTACCCGGTCCTCAACCTCATCCCTCAGGATTTCCATTTGTTGCGCGCACTCGTCTCGGGCACCTTGAAAGAAAGGTATGACGAATAAGGAAAATATCGATTTCTGGTCCAGAGGGGCCGGAATATTCTGGTTCAGTATACATACCTGAGCCCACAGGTTGCGGCTGCGAAAGTTGTTATACAAACCTCGAATATAAGCCTCATCATCAAACCGCTCTCCGGTGTGCTTCTCCTGCCATTCGATGGATTCAAGCTCCTGGGCAACCATATAATCCATTTTATTCTGTCTGGTCTGCTCGCTGTCAAATTCGTACATGAGCGGGCCATCAGTCGCGAAAAAGGGGACCCCATAATGCTCAGCCTCGATTAAAGCCCACTTGGCATGGGTATCACAGGTATGCCCTCTCTTTACCAGGTCGGGTTTGGGAAAAGAACCGCCGAAGGCATACTTATCAGTAAAGATGGAACCAAGGTGAGCCCCCGAATAGGCGCATAAATCCCGGGCATAGCCCATACCTTCGCACGCTCTTCTAAACTCAAGGGTTAGCCCCATGTTGGCACAGTTGGCGGCGTAGCCCTCACCACCACCGGCGACCTTATAGTTACTCGCCGTAAAACCCTGGACGCGGTAATTTGACGTAGTGGTGGTTGTGCCATCCCCGGTATAGCGCTCCCGGGCAATTTCCTTAAATTTCGTCCAGCACTCCACCGGTTTAGTTTTCCACAGTACTTTTTCAGCCATTTCCTTCCTCCTTAAATAGTAGATTCTCTATAAAAGAATATCTCTTCATTTCATAACGCACCTCTCTCGGCGGTTATATTTAAGTAGTAATTATAATCACTCTTCTTTTTCTTGTCAAGTTTTTCTTTAGCGAAATTGCCAAAACCTTGATAAACCTGTAAATTTCTGCCATCATATCACAGCCGAGTTTCAGATGTCAACCCTGCGCAATTATCTTCGTTCCTATGATTCACCCTTCACCGTGATAAATGTTCTCCCTATGAACCGGATTTTACCGTGGAACTTTCAGCAAACAACCCCTCCTCATCCCCGCAAAGCATCTCTACGAAAGCCTCGATACGAGTAGTAAACGGTGCTCTGGGCAGAGTAGGCTCGAATTCGAGGAACAAGGTCGGAATATTACGCTCTTTAAGGCGTGCGGCTAATGATGGAATGTCAAGCTCATAGGGGTCGCACCACTTTTGCTGTGCCAGGACTACTCCTTGCACATTATATTCCTCAGCCAGCTTCAAGACTTGGGCAAAGCGGCGCCGTTCCGACCAGTCTTTGGTCGGGAATGGGGTGCTATCGAGATAGTGGTTGGCAATGGCCGCTACCCTGTCCTTACCAGGGACAACCTCATGCCAAAAGTACCTTGAGCCGACACAGGTGTCATCAATGACAAAGGTAACCCCAAGGCTCTCGGCCATCTTCAGGAAGGCAGTATCATCGTCTTCACTGCCGACAATCATTAGTCTCACACCCGTTTTACGGTCACGATTCCGTCCCGGTAGTTCTTTGTTCAGAATATCCTCAAGAAGGGCGCTGTGCTCCTCCTTGTCACTAAACTGGCTGGTCAGTACCATAAGCTGTGCCTCGGCCCCGGTGATGGGCGGTTTCTCTCTTTTTCTCGTTTCATAGACCTGCCTCATCAACTGGCGATTGCGGTTCATAATCTCGATACCACGGTCCAAATCCTTATCACTGAGAACCCTTCCGACCCAGCCCTCAATGGCTTTCTTAAATTCGAGATGTTCCTTAATCAGATAGGTCCTGGCATGAGTACCGGCAACATTAGCTGGCGTGTTGGCAATAAAGGTGCCGCGGCGGGGTATGCCGCAATTCAGGACAAACCAGTCAAAGACCTGATTCATATGCATACAGGTATCAGCGCAGGCTAGGCCATCCAGATAACTGTACCTGCCTCTCAGCCCTTCGGCTAAGGTATCGCGGCAAAAGGGGCAATACATGGGGTAAATATAGGCGGCACTGAGGTTGTCATGCTCATGACTGCCCATAATCCGTACTGGCAGAACGCCGGCCGCATAGACAATCTCCTCAGGGACGTAGGGATAAAAGTAACCTAGCACCTTGCCTCCGGTCCTGGCTTTCCAGTCCTTGGCATACTGATGCCGATTTTTGTAGATTTCCTCTAATTTTGCGAGCATTTCTTCCCCCTTTTTTTTAAGCTTCTCGGGTGATTCTTAGCCTGGTAACCCCTCAGCGCTGAAGGACGTGATACCAGGAATGGCTGATAGCTCCCGGGGTACAGGCCTCTTCACAGGGTAACTTATTAACCGCCCTCCCGGCTGGCTTACAGGGCATGCAGAGATATTTCAGTTTCTGGCGCTGCCCGGGCACCACCGCAGCTACCGGCTCATCACGTAACGGGTCATTCTCATCAGAACCTATTTGAAAACAATGCTCAGGGCAAGGTTCGATACAGGCACCACAGCCATTACATTTTTCGGTGTCGATAGTGATAAAATACTCCCCTGAGCCATCCTTATAGCCATAATTAGCCAGCATATATCTCTCCCGGCTATTTCTTCTGCTCTTTCTCCGCTAGAACCTTGGCGAACAGAGCCGCACCGACAGCACCGGCGATCTGGGTATCGAAGGAAGGGGGGAGTATGTCAATGTTGAGCTCTTTAGCTAATCTCTTGACCACACCCTCGTTTTTCGCCATACCACCGGTCATAGCGAAATCTTTAGCGACGCCGGCGCGCAGTATCAGCTCACCTATTCGGTGCGCCATGGCGCGACAGTATGCCGCCAGGACCCGGTTCAATGGCCAGCCTGACTCCAGTAACCCGGTAGCTTCCGCCTTGGCAAAAATGGTACAGGTGCTGCTTACCGGCGGTGGCTCTTCATCAACCTCAAACGAGAGTCGACCGATATCCTGGACAGGAACCGACAACAGGTCGGCGATTATCTCCATACCGCGACCGGTGCCAGCCGCGCACTTATCGTTCATCAAAAAGGTTTCTACCTTGCCTCTCTCGTCGCACCTGATTACTTTACAGTCCTGACCGCCGACATCAAGGATGGTTCTTACTGAAGGTCCGTAGAGATAATTTGCCCCCCGGGCGTGGCAGGCAATCTCAGTTATCGCCCGCTGGGCGAAGGGAACATTTACTCTGCCGTAGCCTGTCCCCACGGTATAGTGAATATCTTCCGGCTTCATCCCGGTACCCTCCAGTGCCCAGTTCAGGGCATTTCGGGCACTTTCCGGGCTATTGTAACCGGTTCGTCGGCTACTATAAGCGAAGAGCTTGCCGTCAGTCATAATTACTGCCTGTGAGCTAACCGAGCCAACATCAATCCCGCAAGTAATAATACTTGCTTTTGTCCAGTCTATACCTGGTGTTGTCGACCGGCTTTCCGGCCATTTCCAATATTCGACTTTCTTTTCCTTTCTTTTTTCTGTTCCTGTGGTCATTCTATCCCCCTTTTCTAGCTCTATTAATTTATTCCGCGGCGCTTAAGGCAGCCCCGATGGCGCCAATAAATTCTGGTTCTTTTGGTATCATTACCTCCAATTCAAGGTCTTTGTTCAAGGAAGCGACCAAACCAACATTACGCGCCATCCCGCCGATAAGGAGTACATCCTTGCCCAAGCCGACAGTGCGTGCCATCGCTGAAATCCTGGCGGATATACCATCGTGCACGGCCCGTGCAATATCTGCCTTGGACGTTTTGGCGTGGATTAACCCAACGACCTCGGACTCAGCAAAAACAGCGCATTGGGCATTCAAAGGGATGGATTGGGTCGACTCCAGTGATACCTTAGCGAACTCCTGCACGCTGAGCTCGATTGCTCTGGACATGGATTCCGTAAAGCTGCCGGCCCCGGCAGCACACTTCTCATTTATAGCAAAGTCCACAATTCTCCCATCAGGAGTGCACTTTATGGCGCGGCCTTCTTCGGCACCAATGTCAATCACCGTTCTGACCGAAGGAAAAAGATAGAGAGCTCCCTTAGCGTCAGCACCAACTACGGTAACCTGCTTGTCAGCAAAAGGAATTATCTTGTAACCAACACCGGTAACTCCAATATGCTCAACGTCGCTTAATGAGAGCTTCGCTTTCTTTAAGGCTCCATCCAGCGCCTCTTTCGCCAGTTTTTCTTTCTCCCGCCCGGTATCAATTATGTTTTGGGCAAGGACTTTCCCGTCCTTCAATATCACCGCTTTTATTGTCGCGCTACCCATGTCTATTCCCGCAGTAATCATTCTAACCTCCCTAGATTAATCATAACTGTTTAGTTTCGAATCCGAGACTTTCCCATCTCTCCTTTGTCTCTTTATCTACCCCCCTTCGGCGGCTCTATTTAAAGAGCCTCTTAATCCTCCAGTTTCTCAAGTCCCTGGCTTTCAAAGAAGGCATCGATGCGCGCCCGGGTTCGAGCCTCATCGAATTCCCTGGTATCAGCCACATTCCCTTCATAGCTTAGCACCGGTATGTTGTTCTCCTGCAGG
>JACQGQ010000042.1 GCA_016199495.1 Chloroflexota bacterium | reverse complement strand
CAGCTGAGCTGACATGGCATTCAGGCTGGTCGTCTCCAGGTCAAAGGCAAGGGACTGGCTGGCGGAGAGACGCTGCAGGAGTTCATCGAGGGCTGGGATGGTATTTATAATGTGATAGTCCCGCCGCAGTGATTGCCTGGTTTCAACCTGGGCCGTAGCTTCGGGTATTACCTCGGCCGCTTCGGGCAATTTAGCTAACAGGCTGGAAAACTCAAGCTCGCGGAAAAGCTCGGTTACTCTTTTCCGGTCGTAATGGCTAATCTGGCAGTCATCCAGATTAAGATTAAGCGGCGTCTCGGTAACGATGGTCGCCAGCTCCTTACTCTGGCGGGCAACGGCTTCATTTTTCCGTAGTAGAGCCTGGAGTTTAGGCGGGGCTACCTCGTCGATGCGGGCATAGATTTGGTCTATGGAGCCAAACTGCTTGAGCAGTTTACCGGCGGTTACCGGCCCAATTTGGGGGACACCGGGGATATTATCCGTTGCGTCACCGACCAGCCCCTTGAAGTCGGCAAACTGCCGGGGAGCAACGCCGTATTTCTGATTCACGGCGGCTTCATCATAGACATCAGTGTTGCTGAAGCTGCCTCTCGGTTTCGGGTAGAGCACCCTGACCCGGGGTGACACCAGTTGCATAGTATCGGCGTCACCGCTAACGATGATGGTATCGATACCCTGCTGGCTGGCCTGGTGGCTGAGGGTGCCCAAAACATCGTCGGCCTCATAGCCGTCAATTTCAAAGATAGGGATATGAAAGGCTTCGACCAACTGCCTCACCCGCCCTAGTTGATTAACCAGTTCACCAGGAGTCGGCGGCCGTTGTGCCTTATACTGGTCAAACATCTGGTGTCTGAAGGTCGGGGCTTTGGTATCAAAGGCAATGGCATAGTGGCTGGGTTTCAGGTCGTTGATTGTCTTCAGCAGCATCAGGGCAAAGACATAAACGGCGCTGACTATCTCGCCGGTCTTACTTACCGTCAGAGGCCTGGTCGTCTCCAGGGCATGAAAAGCGCGGTGGACGATATTATTGCCGTCGAACAGCACCAGAAGCGGCTTTCCCATAACTTGATTATAGCAGAGTGGGGAGCAAAGATGCTAAAGGAGAGTTGAAGAGAGGCTTCGCCTCTCTGCCAATATATTCTCCCCCTCTCCTTAATAAGGGAAGGGGGGCAGGGGGATAGGTTAAAAATCACCGAGTGGGGCTTTCTGGAGGGGTTTCAAATAAGAGGTATTATTGTGTTCGCTAAGTATGAAGCGCCCGTTGGCGTAGGTGAAGGTGGTGATGCCGCCGGTAGCCTGCCTGATGTTCCAGAAATGGGAATTATCCAGCCCCAGTAGCGCACAGATTAAAACCTTGTTGACCACACGGTGAGATACCAGGACAACAGTGCCCTTATATCTGGCGGTTACCTCGTGCACCACGGCAATAGCCCTTGTGTCGACATCATTTAGACTTTCCCCGCCCGGCATTTTTACCCGCTCGGGACTATCAGTCCATTCCGTGAAAAGCTCCCCATATTTTTTCTTGACTTCCTGGAGGGTCAAGCCCTGCCATTGTCCAAAGTCAAGGTCGATGAGACCGGAGGTAATTGCTACTTCAAGTTTGTGGGGGCGAGCCATCGCCTCGGCGGTCTTTAAAGCTCGCTTTAGCGGGCTGGAGTAAATGGCTTCTATCCTGACATCGCTGAGATAGTCAGCCAGAAGCTCGGCCTGCCTTATCCCGGTTTCATTAAGCGCAATATCAATTCTTCCCCGGAATATTTCTCCCAGGTTCCATTCAGTTTCCCCGTGTCTTGCCAGAATAATTTCGGTCACTCCATAACCTCACCGGCTAGGCTTCGACATAAGCCGCTGCAACTGCTTCCCGGTTTAAGTCCTGTACCAGTCTTGGCTTTATACCCAGCCGGTTAATGTTGGACATAACCCCTGACATTATTGGCTTCTCATCGGTGGCAAAAAAGAGGTGGCTGTGGCACTGACAATCACTGCAGCCAAAGCTGGGGATGGAGTCAAACTGGCGGCTGAGAGCTTGAGCAATGGTACACTCGAGCCTGTCCTCACTCTGGCAGAGAATGATGCTGGTGATAGCCGCCTTTTGTAACAGATAGTCGATGTGCCAGTGAAGTTTCTTGTCCCCTTTAAGGTGGCGGTTTAATCTGGCTTTAAAGCCCCCCATGGCTGAGCCGACATAAGCATAGTAACCGCCGGGAAAGTGAACTGCTTTTAATCTACCGATAGTGATTATCTGCTTTTCGGGAACTTTGACAAAGAGGACATAGCTTCCCACCATTGGCTAAATCATTCCCTATTAGAAAACTTCCTGGTAGTTATCCAGTGGTAACACCACCTTCAAGGCAAGAGCTTTCCTACATCCGAGAGGCAGTCTTACCCCCGGTAACAGTATTAGCTATTACTTTTCTTCTGTGGTTTTTCTGTTTTCTCGACCTCGATAGTGCATTCCGTGACCAGCGCGGCGAAGGCACCGAGGGCGGCCAGAACCGGGACTGCCAGAATGGCTATGGCCGTGGCCGGGGCACCTATTGATAGAGGAATCTCAAGCAGGGTTTGTTCTTTGTGCCGCAAGCGCACTTTTCTGATGTTACCTTCACGTATCAGTTGCTTGACTTTGTCAACAAGCTGGCTCCCGGACACGGTAAACTTTTCCGTAGGACTCATTTATAACCCCCGCTGGGCTTTTAGAATTAGCCGAGACGCACCGGAGTAAAGCGTGTTCACACCAGGTCGGCCAACTGGTCCAGTTCAAGTTTTTTCCGCTCTTCGTGGTATTTTCGGGAGGGAGGCTCCAGATATACAATAGGGCCAGGGTAGCCATAAAAGTTCCCGGAAGCGTAGGCGGTCAAGCCCTCGCCGACCTCAATGTAACAGAAACCCCTGCCGTCGAACCTCTTGGACTTGTCTGCCCCCCTGATTTCGGCCGCTATGTTCGCCGCCACCACGCGACTCTCTTCATCAGCAAATACCCCCGCCTTGGGCAGGGAGAGACCCGAGGGATTAGGCTGTTTAATGGATGTCACATCGCCAATGGCAAAGACGCCGGGGTACCGTGTCTCCAGAGTATCGACCTCAACCGGGACCCAGCCCGTCTCGTCGGTTAGTCGAGCTTCCCGCACGACTTTAGGTGCGATATGAGGTGGTATGCCCACCAGCAGGTCGAAGGGAGCCTCACCGCCCTCAAAAATAATCTTGCGGGAGCCACTGTCTATCTTTTGAAGCTTCTGCTGTGGGTAATACTTGATATCCCGTTCTTTCAGCATGCCAATGAGAGCATCGCCCGCTGCGGGACCGGCGGCGGGCAGGGGTCTCGGCTCCGGGGTGTAGATGGCTACTTCCACCTGCTGGCGGTTCCCCTTACTGCGAAAGGTCCAGTCCATGAGAAAGGCCGCCTCGTAGGGCGCCCCCGGGCAGGAAAAGGGGCTACGGCAAATCAGCACGATAGCTCGTCCCCTATCTAACTCCCGTAAGGGTTTGTCAATCAGAAGGGCTTCGTTAGCATCATACAGGTTATAAGCCGACTCGGCAAAACCAGCTATGCCACTGCCATCCTTTTCGGCGCCCAGAGCGATAATCAAGTAGTCTCCCTCGAGCGTTGCGGAGGAAGTGCGCACCCGGCGCGCCGCTGGGTCTATTTCCAGGATGTCGCCATGCACCCATTCAATACCCTTTTTCGCCAACTCTGAAAGCGGCCTTACTACTTCCCGCCGCTCTTTTATCTCTCCCGCCATAAATCTCATGTTGAAAGCGCACAAAGAGAAGGTGTCTTGCCTCTCGACCACGACGACGCGGTGCTCGGGCGGTAACATTCGACGCAACTGCTGCGCCGCCGCCAGGCCGCCGAAACCACCCCCCAGGATGACGATAGTTTTACCGGCCATGTCTCCCTCCTTATCTCTACCTTAGAGTGTTATACTACAAGAGCGAAGCCCTGTCAATTTTTATCTCCAGCCTCGCTCCCATCGTGGAGTCACTCTACTTCTGAGATGAATAGGCCATGCCAGGTATGGTACCAGATTTCGCCAGAATAACCACTTAGGCTCAGCATGCCATAATGCTCACCTTCAAGGGTGGTCATTATCGTGTAATAGCCGTAGTAAGAAACTATCTCACCCGCCTCAGTGCCAGGATAGACCATATCCAGAAAATCTTGAGCGATTTTTACAGCCTGTGGCGGAGTGACTGTCATTTCCCCTGTCTGATAGCTGCCCATCATGCCGTACTTCCCGTTCCACATCATGCTCTGCGGCTCTGGCTGATAACTGCCGCTATAGCGGTCGATGATGATTTCAATAGCACCTCGGCCGGTGCTTTTCTCCATTATCGATATATAGAAGTTATGGGAATATTCCTCGAACTCATTGATTTCAAGGTCCGGGTTGTTGGTTGACGCCAGGTATCGCTCAGCTATTGCTTTGGCGTTGTCATGAGACAGTGCCGTAGGAACTCCGGAGTAGTAGCCCGTCATGCCACCCATCATCGGCATACCGCTCATCATCCCAGTGCCCATCATACTCCCCATCATGCTACCTTGACCACCCATCATCCCGCCACCCTGGCTACCCTGACCGCCCATCATGCCACCACCCTGACCTCCCTGGGCGCCCATCATCCCGCCCCCGCCCGGGACACAGCCTGCCAAACCCAGCAGGGCTACCACAGCTACGGAAATGACCACTAAATACCTTCTTTTCATCAGAAGTCTCCTCTATTACAGCGGCCTCTTCACTCCAGGTCTTTTTTCTTCTCCTCATACTCCTTCTTGTCTATCTCGCCGCGGGCATATCTCTTCTTCAATACTTCCAGGGCTGAGTCAGGACGGCTGGAAGCGGAGTCGGCGCCGCCGAATGCGCCGGGACGGACGGCAGCCACCACGGCCCAGACAATAAGCCCGATAACAACTATCCACAAAACAGGCATAAAAAACATGGTACCATAACCTCCCATCATACCGGGGCCCATCATGCCCCAACTTTCGTATTGCCCACCCCAGAGCAGCCCGGGGACTACCGACAGGATAACAAGGACAGCCACGATGATGCCTCCGATTATCAAGGCTGTCTTAATATTTTTGTCCATAACTTACCTCCTTTCTCAGTTTGCCGGGAGAGCTTCTGCTCCCTATCTTCAGGATACCAGGGGAGTATGAAGAAACTGTGAAGATAGGATAGAGTTTTTGTGAGTTTTTGCGATTCTTATATCAGCCTCAGAGCCTATCCCGGTTACCACAATCCCATTGCTTCGCCAAAAGCCTACTCCAAGCCGAATTCACGCATGTGATGATGAAACTGGGAAATCATGAGACGTATTTGGTCTGGGTTTGACTCCATTAGCCTTTTCAGCTCAGCTTCGTGCAACTCAGCCGCCTTCTCAGTAGCTATGACCTGCAAGTACTGCAACTTCGGATTGCCTCCAGAAGAAGAGGACTTTTTGTCATCCCTGTATTCGGATAGTCGCTTCTTGATGTCCTTAGTGTGGCCAACGCGTAAATCCCCCCCATCGAACTCAACGATGTAAACAAAGAAGCGGTCAAGCCTCATGTGGCCATCTACCCACGTGTCGGAATATTCAACCTGGTAAGATTTCTCCGGGACGGGAATGACGACAGACGGTTCCCAGCGAGCCACCGGACGCCCGACATAACAATCCAAGCACTTCTGGTACATTACATCCTTGAATCGGCTGCACTCTGGACATCTATCAATAACGCCATCAAGCCAGGCCGCATAGTGTACCCGACAAAGAAACCTGTCACTCGGAATACGCGTGTCGCAATCCCAATACCCGCAAATGTTCCCTCTCTTTCGTCTCAGTCTAAACATGGCTATAGTATATCTCCATTACAGACATAAGACAATCCCAGTATTTCCCATAACCCGAGAGCAGGGTTTAATTGACCCGGAGAAAAGAATCCAGCTAGAATGGCTTAGTCCACCTGCTACGCTATTTATTCCGGATGGACAGGAGTAACCTATATGCTCGGATATCTCAAAAGCAAGAGCACGGAAGTCCTCAAAGCGATACTTCCTTTAGTGGTCGTTATCATCATCATACAATTCACTCTAGTCAAAATGCCTATTGCTCTTTTCCTACGGTTTCTGGCGGGTGCCGTCATGGTAATTACCGGCATGATTCTTTTTCTGCTCGGAATCGAGACCGGGATTCTGCCTATGGGCGAGGCAATCGGTGCTGAGCTTCCCAAACGGCGTTCTTTATGGTTAATAGTTGGCATCGTTTTTCTTATCGGTTTCGCGGCAACCATTGCCGAGCCGGATGTTATTGTTTTAACCGGCCAGATAGCTAGAGTTTCACAGGGTAGCATTTCCGATAACATCCTGATTTATGTTATCGGGATAGGTATCGCCTTCTTTGTCGCCATGGCGATGTTACGCATCGTTTTCGGATTCCGTATGGCTTACCTGCTGGCGGCCAGCTATCTTATTGTCATAATACTGTCCCTTTTCACACCGGCGGAATTCGTTCCGGTTGCTTTCGATGCGGGGGGTGTGACTACCGGCCCGATGACCGTACCGATAATTCTAGCATTGGGTATAGGGTTCAGTTCGGTCCTGGCCGGCAGGTCGGCGATATCGGACGGTTTCGGATTAATCGGGCTGGCTTCCGCAGGACCAATAATCGCAGTAATGCTGATGGGGATAATACTACATTGAGCGAGATAGTGGTTTTTGACGGCTTATGGGATACCTTGCTGAGCGTAATGAAGGCGCTACTGCCATTACTGGGGCTCTTTCTCGTGTTCCAGTTCCTTTTTCTGAAACTTCCAAAGCATTACATTTTCAACCTGCTGAAAGGGACCTTCCTCGCCGTGGTAGGATTACTGCTCTTTCTTCAGGGAGTACGTATTGGCTTCCTGCCCGCAGGCCAGGCAATTGGGGAAGTACTGGGCAGTATCACCTGGAAGTGGCTCCTGATACCCTTTGGTTTCTTCATAGGTTTTCTCACTACGTGGACGGAGCCCGCAGTGCGCATACTTTGTGACCAGATTGAAAAGGCATCAGCGGCAGCGATACGCAAGTACGTGGTACTCTATGCCATTTGCTCCGGCGTAGCTTTGTTTGTCGGCCTGGGCATGGCTAAAATCGTCTACGGCATCCCGCTGCTTTACATTGTGGTACCCGGCTATATAGTAGCTTTAGTAATGCTGTGGTTTAGCAACAAGGAGTTCCTCTCTATCGCCTTCGATGCCGGCGGGGTAGCTACGGGTCCCATGGCAGTCACGTTTCTCATGGCGATAGCCATCGGCGTATCCTCGGCGATAGAAGGGCGCGACCCGGTTGTCCATGGTTTTGGCTTGATTGCTTTGATAGCCCTGGCACCGATTCTCTCGGTTATGGCTTTAGGCTTTCTCTTCCGCTTAAAACAGTAGAAAAAGGAGTGAATAATATGGAAACAGGAATTTATCTTATTGTGACCATTGTCAACAAGGGATGGGGAGATACGGTTCTAGAAGCCTCCATGAAGGCCGGCGCGGAAGGCGGGACCATTCTCCTGGGGCGAGGTGTCGGGATTCACGAAAAGCAGACAATCCTGGGCATTTCTATCGAACCGGAAAAAGAGGTCGTCCTATCGGTCACTTACCCCGATAAGAAAGATGCGATTCTCCAGGAAATCGTTCGCGCCGCTGAATTGAAGAAGCCCGGGGCTGGCATCGCCTTCGTCGTCCCTATTGCGCAGGTGGCGGGGGTAGTGCATTTATTTCACCAGGGTTCTCAGCCAAGTTAAGAGGAAATTAAGTAACAAAACAGGCATCCTATTTAGCCGTTAACGCTGTGGGGAGGCTGTCAATGAACAAAACTCTGGGCCTTGGGGGACTCGAATCAAACTGGAATCGAGACAGCTACAGACCGGTTGTGAGAAGTTGCTGAAGCGCCGGAATCAATCCCTTCTTCTCAAACACCAGTTCGGAATGCTTCCAATGCGGGCTGCCAAAATATCTCAAAGTAAATAACAGGCGAGTTAAAGAGAGGCGAAGCCTCTCTTACATATAATTCCCCCTCCCTTATCAAGGGAGGGGGATAAAGGGGGTAGGTTACCTAATAAAAGCCGAATGCTTTGCCTGTCTGCCGCTAAATTAGGGTGAGGATTTGCGACCCGTAATCAGCTAGTCCACAGTGCCACTTGTTAAAAGACCTCATGATGATGCCGGGCACTTTGAGCTTCATCGGGGCATTTCCAGGCTGGGGTCCTCCCTGATAAGATAGCGGTACATACCGATGGGACCTCCTCCCCCCGGCATTCCTGCCTCTCTCTGTACGTCTTCACCCGATGGCAAGGCAACGCCTACCGATTTATAGTAATCTACCACTCTCTGCCCTATTTCGGCGCTGCTTATTTTCTGCTGCATACCCTCCCGACAAATGCGCTCGACGGCACGAATGTCCTTCTCAACCCATTCCAGAGTCTTGTCTGGTGAGTAGTCCACACAGTTGTAACCGAAGCGCAGAATCAGCGCCGGATTTAAGGCGCGCAGACGGCGCACTGAGGCCACGGCTTTCTCCACATCGAACAGGGGAGGCAAAATGTCGGGTCTAGACCGCGCATTTTTATGTGGGTCGTAAAGGGCGCCGGCGGCATCGCCAGGGAACAGAGTCCTGGTGAGGCGGTCAAAAATGGAGATGTGGTGGGGGGCATGGCCCGTGGTCTCGATAATTTCCAGTTGGCGTCCCCCCAGGTCAATGACCTCACCCCCGGATACAGTCATTATCCTGTCCTCGGGTATTGGGTCTATTTGTGGGCAGCCTTCACCCCACACCTGGGAGGTACTTTCGTTGAGCCGGGTGGGTTCCATCAAGTGTGGCGCCCCGCGCCAGTGAACCACCACCTTGGCGTTGGGGCATTCTCCCAGCAGTACATTCGCCCCGGCAACATGGTGCAGGTGGATGTGAGTGGGTATCAGGTAGGCAATACGTTTCAGGTCCATAGCTAGCTCACCCGATGCCGTGCTCCGGAGCGCCTGCAGGAGGTCGGCGGCTTGTCCGTCCTCTCCCGGCTCCAGAATGGCGGCCCGCTCCTCGCCCATCACCAGGTGCGGCGAAGTCCATGGAGTCCGGCAATGGGTATCCAGTGGCCCTATCTTAAAGATACCTTCAACTACTTGTGTTATTGGTAGGAGCATTTCTTTACCTCCTTTGTCAATTTATTTATCGTCCCCGCCCACCAGCGTTCATGGCACGGATGATACACCCAGTCCACTCAGATGTCAAACCCCCGGATTGCTCTGGCTCTGGGGATATAAAGGGCATGAGAGGGGCTTCGCCCCTCTTCTTTATTCCTCTCCCTTCCCCTTGATAAGGGGAAGGGAGAGGAAGGGGGATGGGATTCTAAAAAGTCAAACGTTTCGCCTGTTCTATAAGCTATGCTAAAATAATGAAGACGATGCTAAGGGAACGAAATTGACTAATAGTCTGGTGACCGCCCAATTAAAGCAGCTACCAGTTAGCCCCGGTGTCTATCTGATGCGAGACACCGAAGGCAATATATTATATGTCGGTAAGGCAGCTAACCTGCACCACCGGGTAAGGTCTTATTTCGGCACCGGACAAAAACTATCGCCCAAAATTAAGCGGATGGTCGCCCGGGTCGGTGACCTCGACTTCTTTGTGACTAACTCGGAACAAGAGGCGCTCATTCTTGAGTGTAACCTGATAAAGAGATACCGCCCCCATTTCAATGTCCGGCTTAAAGATGATAAAGCCTTCCCTTACCTCAAGATTAGCCTCAATGAAGATTGGCCCAGGGTGTACGTTACCCGTCGCCTGGAAGAGAACGGAGGACGCTACTTCGGTCCCTTTGCCAGCGCCCGGTCGGTGCGGCAAACCCTGAAAGTGCTCAAAGGCATCTTTCCGTTTCGCGCCTGTTCCCGAACTATCACCGGTAATGACGCCCGACCCTGCCTCGACTATCACATCCGCCATTGTCTCGGACCCTGTATCGGAGTCGTCAGCCAGCCGGAATATGCCAAGGTGATAAAGCAGGTAATCCTTTTCCTTGAGGGCAAACAGACAAGGGTGGTCAAGGGGCTTGAGGGCCAGATGCACAAGGCAGCCGAGGCTCTGAATTTTGAAAAAGCGGCGCTACTCAGAGACCAAATTCAGGCGCTAAACGGGGTTATTGAAGGGCAGAAGATCGCGACTACGGTACGAGGTGAGCAGGATGTTATTGCCTTCGCCAATGATAAAGACCGAGCCTGCGTCCAGGTTTTCTTTATTCGCAGTGGTAAGCTGATTGGTCGGGAGAGTTTTGTCCTGCAAGGTACCAGCTCTGAAGAGCCGAAGCAAATTATGTCCAGCTTTATTAAACAGTTTTATGGCTCCGCCCCCTACATACCCCCCCTGATACTGCTCCAGCATCCGCTCGAAGACAAGGCTGTTATCGAGAACTGGCTGCGCAGCAAAAGGGGAGGCAGGGTTCAGATTCGGGTGCCCTACCGGGGCAATAAGAAACAACTGGTGAAGATTGTCGCCGAAAATGCGGCACAAGCTTTACAGCAACTTACAGTGAAGCAGCCGGCGACCCCGGCAACCCTGACGGTGGCTCTCGTCGAAATAGAGAGGGAGCTTCACCTGCCCCGTCTGCCATCGCGAATCGAGTGCTATGACATCTCCGACATACAGGGAATGGCCGCCGTCGGCAGTATGGTCGTCTTTGAGCAGGGAAAGCCAAAACCATCTCATTACCGGCGTTTCAGAATCAAAACGGTGTCCGGGGCTAACGACTATGCCATGCTCCAGGAAGTGCTCCGGCGGCGATTTAAGCGGCGACGCCTGGAAAACGGCGACGCCTCCAGTCCGAGTGCCTGGACAGCTCTACCCGACCTTGTCCTCATTGACGGGGGCAGAGGGCAGCTCAATGCCGCCCTTGCCGTATTGGAGGAAGCGGGCGCCGGCTTGGTGCCTACGGCTAGTTTAGCTAAAGAAAAGGAGGAGATTTTTATTCCGCAGCAGGCAGAGGCTATTAGCCTGCCGGCTAGTTCTCCCGGACTGCAATTACTACAGCGTCTTAGAGACGAGGCACACCGCTTCGCTCTGGGTTACCACCAGAAAATCCGTAAGAGGGAAACCTTTACCTCGATTCTGGATACTATCCCCGGTATCGGTCCTAAACGTAAGCGTGCCCTGCTGAAGCAGTTCGGCTCAGTCCAGGCTATCCGCCAGGCTGCCACCGAGGAGTTAGTCGCCACTAGAGGCATGAGCCGCAGTTCAGCGCAGAAGATAAAGGAGTATTTATGAGATATGAAGACATAAATAATCTGAGACTGAGGAAGGTAACAGCTGATGACAGTGAGTTCGCCTACCAGACAAAAAAGACAGCCTTCAGGGAGTATGTGGAGAAAGTCTGGGGCTGGGACGAAGATGAACAACGTCAGTTGCACGAGAGACGCTTTGCATCACAGGACTTCTACGTAATACAGGTATCTGGCATCGATGTCGGGATATTGGCCATAGTTTGGCAAACGGACTGTGTGAAAGTCAACCAGATGTTTATTGTGCCGGAGTACCAGAGTAAGGGCATCGGAGCGGCGTGTATCAGGCACATTATTGAGGATGCTGCTGTCTCTAAACTCCCTGTCCATCTCCAGGTACTAAAGGTAAACAGCCGAGCAGTCGTTTTCTATCAAAGAATGGGATTCAGAAGCACCGGTGAAAGCGATACTCACGTCTTGATGGAAAGGCTCCCATAACCAGCTTATGTAGGGTGTTAAAGAGGGGCTTCGCCCCCTCTTTCAAAAAATTCGTCCCCCTTCCCCTTAACAAGGGGAAGGGGGACACAGGGGGATGGGGTTCGGGGCAGCACGATGGTGTCATGGTCAGCCGCGACCACGTTCTCCAGGATGGTGATATAATAGAGCTGCACGTATAAGAAGGGGAGGCGAGAATGCCGATTCGCCCCAGCTGGCATGACGAATACTGGAAGCAACTGGACAAGGCAACAGCCAAAAAAATAAGGACAACCTGCCCCCGTTGTGGCAGTGCTAACACCTATTACAACCGGCAGTACCAGACCTGGCGCTGTGCCAAGTGCGAACATTCCTTCGTGGTCGAGGGACTTGGTGATAAAGCACCCTGGTGGAAACGCCTGTTTCAGCGAGGCGGTTAGCCTTGAACTCTTCCCTGGCGACTTAAAGTGCCCGCTATTTCCTCGACCAAAATGCCCCGCTTTTGCCGACGACACGCCGTGATGTCTTGTTGATGTCCTGGACGAGTCCAGTTCCTTGACAGGGCAGGCTAAGCTGTTTATAATGATGTGAGAATGCGTATTGGCTTGGTATCAGATACACATATTCCGATCGCGGCGAAGGAGCTTCCCCCCGAGTTAATGGAAGCTTTACAAGGTGTTGACCTTATTCTACATGCCGGTGATATTTACGCCCTCTCCGTGCTGGACAAGTTGGCGCGTATCGCCCCGGTGCTGGCAGCTAGGGGTGATGATGACTATGGAGATACCTTAATCGACAAGCGTGTCAAGTGGACGCATGTCCTCGAGCTCGAAGGGAAAACACTACGGCTTATCCACGAGAGACCGTACTCTCCGGCCTGGTGGCAAAACACAGACTCTTCCGGGCAAGATGGTAAGCCTGACATTATCGTCTTCGGTCATGAGCATCGCACCGTCGTCGAGCAGGTTGATGGCACCCTCCTGGTAAATCCAGGTAGTCCCACATTCTTGAACTACCTTCGCGGGCTAGGCACCATCGGCCTGCTCGATATTAACTCAGGCAAAGTGGATGTACAAATTCTGCAATTATAGTCAGGGGCTATCTAATTTCCCTGGCTTAACCCGTTAGTTTCGAATCCCATCCCCGGAATTTCCCTCCCCTTAAAAGATGTGGCATTGGCGTGGCTAAGAAAAAACTAATTCTTATCGAAGGCTTCGTCGATAGCTTTCTGAATACTAGGAGGCAATCGGGTCGTCTCTTCTTCTTTGCCTTTTTCCTCTTCCTGGTCGTATATGTTTTCTAGCTCCTGTGACAGCGCCGTTAGACTCTGTGACAGACGCACTTCCTTGGACACTGTATCATATTGCTGCCTACCGACAGACTCGAAGCGTTCCAGCGGAATCTCGATTCCTTCTAGTTTTGACAAAACATTAAGAATACTAAAGACGCCGTTAAAATCTGCTTCCTGAAGGCTGAAATAGGTTGGCAGGTGTGCGATTAAGCTGACAGTTGTAATTCCTTCACTTTGAAGTTTGGAAGATATGGTATTAAATATGCTCGTTGGACCCTGGTATTGTCCACCCATTGTCTCACGCACACCTATTTTCTTAAGTCTTTCTGTTGTTTCAGGGGTGCTACTCCTACCGGTGACCCTTATGGGTCTCGTATGAGGAACGTGGCTGCCCATGGCTCCGATTACCTGATAGCTGACCACATTTAACCTTTTCAACAAAGCAACAACCCTATCGACATAAACCTCTCCAAATTGGGTCGGCTCCAGGAGATGGACTAGAACCAGGTCACTCAATGGCGGCGCTCGCCTAACATAATAGACCACAGAGTTGGGAAACTCTGTGCGTCGAACACCTTCATTATCGATATAGGAGCGACTACGGTCTCGATAGGCAACAAAATTATAAAAATCTCCTGGTCTTTCAAACTCGCCTATTTTTTGTGCCTTGGCATGCTCTACCAATTCATCAAAGGCAACATCTCCAACGTTACCCCAGTT
Organism: Chloroflexota bacterium; assembly: GCA_016199495.1. Classification (GTDB taxonomy): domain Bacteria; phylum Chloroflexota; class Dehalococcoidia; order Dehalococcoidales; family UBA2162; genus JACQGQ01. The sequence goes on along the minus strand of JACQGQ010000042.1, from coordinate 8,561 downwards.
CAGCCATCCAATATGTACTGAAATAGCATGAGGAGACCTCCCTTTTAGGTCGGGAAGCTGCAGCTTGAAATCAGTTAAGAAATCACCTATATCCATACTTGACTATCGTCAGCTCATTTGTTAATCAAGCACACATAAGAGAGCTGAAAAACACCTCTTCAATTTATCATTAAGTATATTATATAACATTTTTGCCATCTGATTCTTCCACGTCGCCAGCTAGACTTGAATCCAACAGTTAGCCATTTCGGGCAATGAAACAAATTGAAGCCACTACCGACAGAGGGATGGACTCTTTTATACTGTCCTTGACGACAACAAAAACTTCTCAATCGCCGCCGCCACGCCACTATGGTCAACATCAAGGGTAACATAGTCGGCGACCGCTTTTAGCTCGTCGGTGGCATTGCCCATAGCAATAGCCAGGCCCGCCTTAGACAGAAGCGAAACATCGTTAGCCCCGTCACCGATAGCCACCACCTCAGGTAAAGCTATCCCCAGATGCGTGGCTAAGGCTTCTAATGCCCTTCCCTTGGATACCTCGAGGGCAACCACGTTAATAAAATTAACCTCGGGGTAAGCCGGTGTTTTCGTCAGGGAAAGGTGGAGGCTACCCTTAAAGTAACGGCGGAAACGCTCAACCTTTGCCTTTTCTTCAGCCGAGCGCACCACCAGTGTCCCTTTAATAATCCGTTCCTCCGGCCAGATTTGGCTGAAATTCACGATGATAGGCTGGAGACCAAAGAATTGACGACGGATGTCAGTCGCCCAGGTTTCCCGCTCAGCAAAAAAACGGGTCGCCGAATAGAGGTCAAGGTTGACCTCGACCCGGTGAGCAAAGTCAACAATCTGTCTGACCAACTCTTTACGGATTGGTTCGACATAAACTTCTTCACTATTGTCCGGGTTACTTACCAGAGCACCATCGGAGAAGATGTGATAGCCATCCAGCGACAACTGGTTAAGAATCGCTGAACTGGCCTGCACGACGCGCCCGGTAGACAAAGAGACCTGAATGCCGGAATCCCTGGCTCTGGTCAGAGCCTTTTTATCCTCAGCCGAGATAGCCCCGTTTCTATCTAACAGCGTGCCGTCTATATCAATTACTAAAAGTTTATAGCTTTTTGACAACCCTATCCCCTTTATCCCCTTCCCCTTAAAAAGGGGAAGGGGAAAGATACTTTGTAAGAGGGGCGAAGCCCCTCTTACTTTCTCCTGTCTTTCTTCTATTTTATCAGTCCCACTTATAGCCCTATTTACCCACCCTGGTATTCTAGATTTGTCACCACCAACAGGAGTCCACTGCCCAACCTTTGCCCAATTACTAGATATTTCTACCATCACTTCGGTAATAGTTTATCGATGGCTTTAGTGGTATACTAAAACACAAATGACAGCCGTTTTATCCAGGCAGGACATCCATACCTTACTACAGCGAGAGCCACCTCTAATAGAAGGTTACATTGACCTTGGGGCACAGGTGCAACCTAATGGCTTTGACCTGACACTCCGTGAAGTGGCTTTACCCCAGACATCAGGGAAGATAGCCGACAATAACAACCAGAGGTTGGTGCCTGCTTTAGCCCCATTGGTCTTTGACGGGCTGGGCTTTATTGACCTGATGCCCGGTGCCTATATTATTACCTACAATGAGATTGTCCACTTACCCCTTAATGTTATGGCATTAGCCAGACCCAGGTCAAGCCTGCTCCGCTGTGCTGTTACCGTCAACACCGCCGTCTGGGACGCTGGTTACTCCGGGCGTTCTCAATCCCTCATGGTGGTCTATAATCCTCAAGGATTTCGTTTGCAGAAGAATGCCCGGGTTGTGCAGCTTGTCTTCCTGCAGCTAACCGCCGAGACCGAAGGCTATCAAGGAATCTATCAGGGGGAGAATATCAAAGAATAAATACCTTTGCTTCTTAGACATTCTAAGCCAGACTCCTCATCTAGCCTGAATATCCGTAATTCACAAACTATATAGTATGTCCTTGACACCACACAACACATAGTTGACAGAGAAGCTGATATCATTTACAGTAATAGAGAACAATGCTCATTGGATTACTTTCAGACACTCATATTGCTTCGTCGCATGAAACGCTACCTCCTCAGATAAAAGACGCTTTAAGCGGCGTTGAGTTGATTCTGCATGCCGGCGATATCTGGATTCCTTCGGTGCTGGATGAACTGGAGTCGGTCGCTCCGGTAATGGCCGCCTGGGGTGACGACGATATGGAAGCGGATTTGGGTGCTGACAGACGGATGATAAAGGACCACACCCTGCACCTTGATGGTGTTACCCTTTGGCTGACACATGTCAAGCCAAGCTACGGGCGTATTAGCCCGAAAGAAAACCCGTATTTTCCCAAGCCAGCCGCCGAAGACCCTGAAGACCTGCCCGATGTCATTGCTTTCGGTCATACCCACTCCGCCACCATCGAGCACTATAAAGATGTTCTCTTGGTCAACCCCGGGAGCGCCACCTTTCCCGATTATGTGCGTAAGCTGGGCACTCTCGCCCTGCTCACTATCGACTCTGGTAAGGTAGAGGCACGTATTGTGCCGCTGCAATGACCGGCTGGCACTTTTAAACTCACTGAATCGTGCTTTACTTCACATCTTTGCCTTCGTCTTTTCGCTTCATATCGTTACCTTTTGTGTCTTTAAAGTACTGGTTGAAAACCTAAGACTTGAGGTCGTTTAGCAACCCATCCCCCCTCTCCCCTTATGAAAGGGGAGAGGGATAAAGGGTGAGGGGTTACCAAACAATCTCAAGCCTTGACGCCAGTAGCCAGGTTAGTTAAGATAGGCTTGTTCTCTTGACATTTAAGCGGTAATCTGTGGGATGGGGGAACCGGATTTATGGCCGCGGCCACCGTTATCTATACTAAGAAGAACCATGTTGCCCGGATAACCCTCAACCGGCCGGAAACGGACAACATCATCAACCAGCAGCTGGCTCAGGAGCTGGTCGATATTTGCCGGGGGATAAACCAGGATGATGACATCTATGTAGTTGTCATTACCGGGGCTGGCGACAGGGTATTCTGTGGTGGTAGCGAGCTGGAGCGGTTGGTTCAAAGGGCTAATACTGTTGAGGTATCTTCGGCAAAGCTGAAGGATGCGGCTACAAAATATAATGTTGCCACATCTGTCGCCAGTATCGACCGGCCGGTGGTCGCGGCGATTAATGGAGACGCGCTGGGGTGGGGGCTGGAGCTGGCTTTAAGTTGTGATATCCGGCTGGCGGTAGACAAGGCAAGGTTTGGCTTGCCTCAGCTGGCTTCGGGACTTATCCCGATGGATGGTGGCACCCAGCGACTGCCCCGTATTGTCGGCCGGAGTAAAGCCCTGGAACTAATTCTGACGGCGCGAACTATCAGTGCCGAGGAAGCCTGTGCGATAGGGCTGGTGACCAAAGTGGTGGCGCAAGAAAAGCTGGCGTCCGAGGTTGAGATTTTAGCCCGGGCGATTGCCGGCAAGGCGCCTATCGCTCTCAGGTACGCTAAGGAAGCGATAAACAAGGGGTTGGATTTAACCCTTGAGCAAGGGCTTCGCCTGGAAGCTGACCTCTATTTCTTACTGCACACTACCAGTGACCGGACGGAGGGTATTAAAGCCTTTCTTGAGAAAAGGGCAGCCCAGTTTCGGGGTCGATAGTTATCCGGGAAGCGCCGCAGGGGGTGTTTCAAGAGAGGCAAAGCTGCTTTGAACTGAGAAACCCTGAAGGGGAAGGGGATACAGGGGATGGGGTTCTATAAATTAAGCTAAAATGAGTGATTTTGAGGTAATCATCTACGAGAAAAAAGATGGGATAGGCTATGTTACCCTGAACCGGTCGCGCTCCCTGAACGCCTATAATATCCGCATGAGGGACGAGCTTTACCAGGTGCTGACAGCGATTAAAGACGACCCTGAGGTTAAGGTAGCCATACTCAAAGGCGCTGGGGAGAAAGCCTTTTGTGCCGGCGCTGACCTGACCGAGTTTCTCACGGCGCCATCGCCGACAATTGCCCGACAGGTACGCTGGGAACGTGACATCTGGGGGCTTTTGCTGAGCATTACCAAGCCGTTGATTGCTGCCCTTCAAGGCTATGTGCTCGGCTCAGGGCTAGAGATGGCCCTGTGCTGCGATATCAGGCTGGCTTCAGAAGACGCCCAGTTCGGTGTCCCTGAAATGGACCTGGGCATAATTCCGGCGGCGGGCGGTAGCCAGACGCTGCCTCGAGTTATCGGTGGGGCTCAAGCCCTGGAGGTGCTGCTCAGCGGCCGCTGGCTTAAAGCTGAGGAGGCTCGCCGACTGAAACTGGTCAACCAGGTGGTCGCCCGAGATGAGCTGTTGCCCGCGGCTGAGAGGTTAGCCAATAAAATTAAGGCTTATGACCCGGTGGCAGTAAGCTACGCCAAGCAGGCTATTACTCGAGGGCTTGACCTGAGCCTAGAGCGAGGTCTGGAGCTTGAGGCTAATCTGGCCGATTACTTAATCAAGTCACCAACTTGAACTTAATCTCAAAGATTGTTCGCAAAATTTTTGGTGGACAAAAAAGAAGCCAGACTGAAGTAAAGGGGAGGTAAAATGAATACTGCGGAGTTTCTCACCATAGCGGCGGCAATCTGCCCGGACAAGGATGCCATTGTCTTTGAGGGCAAAAGGTATACCTTCAGCCAACTAAACGAGAGGGTGAACAGGCTGGGTAACGCCCTGTCCGACCTAGGGGTGGAGAAGGGCGACCGGGTAGCTATGCTGCAGGTTAACACCAATCAGTGCCTGGAAACCTATTTTGCCGTGGCCAGGCTTGGCGCCATCTATGTACCCCTGAACTATAGAGCTAAGGGAGATGAGCTTACCTATATGCTCAATAGCTCTGAAGCCAATACCCTGTTGGTCGGTGAGCGCTATATTGATTTAGCCAACTCTATCAAATCTGGGCTGGCCTCAGTAAAAAATTTCATCTCGCTCGATAGCCGGCATGCAGGTATGCTCTATTATGAGGATATGATAAAGTCCTCCAGGGCTGACGACATATTCACCGAGATTGACGATGCTGAGACGACCATATTGATGTATACCGCCGGCACCACCGGTTTCCCCAAGGGGGTCATGCTCTCTCACAATAGCTTTGCCATTTACGTATTGGAGAATGTCAGCCCGGCGGACCCGGAGTCAGAGGAGAAGAATATTCTCACTGTGCCTCTCTACCATGTGGCTGGGATTCAGGCGATGATGGCGGCTATTTATGGCGGTCGCACCCTGGTCATTGAGCGTCAGTTTGACCCCAAAGAGTGGATGAGGCTGGTCGAGACAGAGAAGGTTAGCCGGGCAATGATGGTGCCCACCATGCTGAAACAATTGCTCGACCATCCTGAATTCACCAAGCATGACCTGAGTAGCTTAAAAGTCATCACCTACGGGGCGGCCCCCATGCCCCTTGAGGTCATCAAGAGGGCCGTGGCTATCTTCCCCGGGGTCGGTTTTATCAATGCCTTCGGGCAGACAGAGACGGCATCGACGATTACCACCCTCAACCCTGAGGACCACGCTATTAGCGGAAGCGAGCCGGAAAAGGAGAAGAAATTGAGGCGGCTCTCTTCCATTGGTAAGCCGATGGCTGATGTTGAAATGAGGATAGTTGACGAGGCGGGTAATGAGCTGCCGCAGGGAGAGGTGGGTGAGATTGTAGCCAGGGGGCCCAGGGTAATGGCCGGCTACTGGAAAGACCAGGAAAAGACAGATAAGACTATCGACAAAGAGGGCTGGGTTCACACCGGCGATATGGGCTATATCGATGAAGAGGGCTACTTCTTCCTGGCGGGTAGAGCCACCGATATGATTATACGGGCTGGGGAAAATATTTCTCCGGAAGAGGTGGAGGCGGTGCTGCGGGCTCACGCCAAGCTTGATGACGTGGCCGTAATCGGTGTCCCTGACGAGGAGTGGGGTGAGGTGCCCATGTGTGTCTGTGTTGTCAAAAAGGGAGAGACATGTACTCCTGAGGAACTAATGGAGTTTTGCCGTGCCCATTTGGCTAGCTATAAAAGACCCAGGGCGGTGGTTTTCTGCGAGGAGCTGCCGCGCAACCCGATGGGTAAGGTTCTCAAGCGAGTGTTGCGTGAGCAATATGGTAAAGGCTAGACTCCTTGTTGTAGGAATCTCGTCAGGAGGTGAGAATGGACTTTGTTCTGAGCGAAGAGCAGAAAATGCTGAAGGCGATGGCGCGGGATTTCGCCGAGAAGGAGCTTGAGCCAATCGCCGCCCAAATAGATGAGGATGCCACCTTTCCGGCGGAGCAGGTCAAGCAGATGGCTGAGCTGGGACTGATGGCGGTTAGTTTTCCTGAGAAGTATGGTGGTAGTGGTGGCGGCAAAATGGAAGAAGTCATTGTTGCTGAGGAGATATGCCGTGTCTGCGCCGCTATGGGCACAATCATCTTCAGTGTCGGGCTGGCTAGTAACCCCTTGTACCACTTTGGCAGCGAGGCGCAAAGGCAACGCTTTCTAGTGCCGCTGGCTAAGGGAGAGATACTGGCCTGTTTTGCCCTGACTGAATCCGGTGCCGGTAGCGATGTTGCTGCCTTGGAAACTACCGCCCGGCGACAAAGTGGCGGCTATCGGCTTAACGGAAATAAAATCTTCATCACTAATGGTAATGAGGCCGATATTGCCCTTGTCTTTGCTACCGTTGATAAGTCGCTGCGGCATCGAGGCATTAGCGCCTTTATCGTTGAGAAAGGCACCCCCGGTTTCTCGGTGGGCAAGTTAGAGCATAAGCTCGGTATCAGGGCTTCGTCAACGGCTGAGCTGGTATTTGAAGATTGTTTTGTGCCCGAGGCAAACCGCTTGGCTGATGAGGGAGCCGGCTTTAAAGTCGCTCTTAGTGCCATTGATGCCAGCCGCGTCTCGGTGGCGGCTCAGGGCGTGGGTATCGCCCAAGGGGCATTTGATAAAGCTTTAGCTTATGCCAAAGAACGCCAGCAGTTCGGCCAGCCGATTGCCCATTTTCAGGCGATTCAATGGTTTTTAGCCGATATGGCAACACAAATTGATGCCGCCCGGCTCTTAACCTGCCAGGCAGCTTATCGTCAGGATAAAGGATTACCCTTCATTAAGGAGTCAGCTATGGCCAAACTCTTTGCCTCTGAAGCCGCCATGTTTGTTACCAGCAAAGCCCTCCAGATACACGGAGGCTATGGCTATATCAAGGACTATCCCCTGGAACGCTATTTCCGCGATGCCAGAATCCTGGAAATCTATGAGGGTACCTCGGAGATGCAGCGCATGACCATCGCCCGGCAGCTCATCAATGAAGGCTGAGCAGGCTATCTTTTTTCTTTCTCTGGTCGGCGAGGTCGTGCCCTTAAGCTTATCTCGGGACGGATTTGACTTAGCCAGGCTTTTTTATCCCTTATATCCCGGTCAAAAAGCAGGCGGTTAGTCAATAACTCTAGCCGGGGCAGTGATGCACTGAGGGCGGTTCTTGAGGCTAACAGCCTTCTTGAGAGAGCTATCAAGGCCAGGGCGGCAAAGCCTAGCGTAACTGGTATTCTTGCCTCGATGTCCAGTGGCTGGCTGAGAAACCAGCTAAAAAGGGGTAAAGAAACCAGAGCCAGAGCTGACCCCAGGGCTAACTGTCGCACTGGAGCCAGCGTGTAGGATATTACCACGGCGATGAGACCCAGTTTCCAGGACAGCAGGGTAATAACACCCAGGGTGGTAAAAATACCACGTCCGCCCTGGAAACGAAGAAATATCGGCCAGTTGTGCCCGATAACCGTAGCGATACCCGCTGTTATCTGCGGCGCCGCCCCAAGCCCCATTAGTTGGGCAATCCAGACGGCGAGTGCTCCTTTACCAATGTCAAAAACGGTTACCGGAATGCTCCATCGCCTGGAAATAACGGCTGATACGTTTGAGGCGCCAACATTGCCACTGCCGTATTGCCTGATGTCTATGCCGCGCGACCATTTCGCCACCAGATAGGCGCTGGGCACTGAACCCAGAAGGTAAGCCCCCAGTATTAATAGTAGCAACACGACGGTCATAGGTTCTCCCGGTGCTACCGGCTGGCTGGTCTCAGTGCTCGCTGCTCGGCCAAAGCGATAAGTTGCTCCGCTGATTCTACGGGCACATCAGCCCCACCAATCATCGTCTCGGTGCTGGCGTCAATACCATGGTAATCACTGCCACCGGTGGCAATAAGACCATGCTTTTTCGCCAGGCTAACCAGCCGATTGATTTCTTCCGCGGTATACTCGCCGTAGTAAGCTTCAATGCCAACCAGACCGGCGGCCTTCAGCTCAATAATTATTGTCTCCGGGTCGTGGCTGGTCAAGGGGTGTGCCAGCACCGGTAAGCCGCTCGCCCGTAGTATTAGTGTTACGGCTTCTAGCGGGGTCATCTTGTCCCGTTCGACATAGGCTGGCCCACCCCCACCGATATACCTGGTAAACGCCTCTTTGAACGAGGTGATGTATCCTTTTTCCAACATAGCCTGGGCAAGGTGAGGACGGCCGATAGCGCCACCGCCGGCTATTTCCTTGACCCGCTGCCACTCAATGGGT
>JACQGQ010000040.1 GCA_016199495.1 Chloroflexota bacterium | reverse complement strand
TCACCTCACCCCCTGTGTCCCCCTCTCCTTGAAAGGAGAGGGGGAAGAGATTTTAGAGAGGGGGCTTCGCCCCCTCTCTTCCTTTTACTCCCCCTTCCCTTCGTAAGGGAAGGGGGCAGGGGGATAGGTTACCAACAAGGCATTGCGCAACTTGTGAGTCGGCTCATCACTTTCAACCTTTGTCTACATTAGCATAATTTCAACCTATTTGCGGAACTAGACACTAGCTCCTCTCTCTGGTATTATCTCGGCATTACCTCTATTTCCCCCCTATCCTTCATCGCCTGAATAGTGGTGATGAGTTTCTGACACTCAGGCATGGTACGGGCGGCGATACGGATATACTGGGGCAAACCGAAGGAAGTACAATCGCGCACCAGTACACCCCACCGTAGTAAAGCCCTACGAAAGTCTTGAGCATTGGCTACCTTAACCAGGAAGAAGTTTGTCCTCGATGGCACCAGGCTGAAGCCGATTCGGCCAAGCTCATCCACCAGGAACTGCTTTGCCTGACTAATTTCGAGCTGACAGCGGGCAAGATAGTCGGCCTCCTCCAGGACAACTATCCCGGCCTGCTGAGCCACCACGTTAACATTCCACGGTGGACAAACCCGCCGCAGCGCCTTGATAACCTCCTCATGGGCAACAGCGTAGCCCAGGCGCAGCCCGGCCAGGGCATAATCCTTGGTCATCGAACGCACAATAACGATATTACCCCGGGAAACCAGGTCGAGCGCCGACCAGCTTGCCGCCACGAAGGCAACATAAACCTCGTCAAGAATGAGTAAGCCATCCCCACAGGCATCGAGCAGCATCTCAACCTCCCGTCGGGCGAAGTATTGACCGCTGGGATTATTGGGATTGCAGACAAAAACCGCCCTGGGGCGAAGGTGCCTGATAAGGTTGGCCGTTTCTTCGAGCCGCGCCGCGAAACCATCCTCCTCCCTCCCCCACTGGCTGACCACCTTTGCCGCGGCGATATGACAAGCAACCTTGTATTCGCCAAAGGTTGGCTCGAGAACCAGGACGGAATCCCCCGGTCTAAAATAGGCCAAAGCGGTCAGCCGGATAAGCTCGACGGCACCGCTGCCCGCCAGGATATTACCGGCAGTAACCCCCAGTTTTACCGAAAGACATTGCCTGAATTCGGTTGCCTCAGAATCGGGGTAGCGCTCGATAACGATAGTACTGAGAATCTTCCTCACCCCGGCTGGCGGCGGGAATGGGTTGGCACTAACGCTAAAGTCGAGAATCTCATCGGGAGCCAGACCCATAGCCTTCAACTCCTGGTAGTTGAGTCCACCGTGGGGGCTGGCTTCCAGGTTCTCTACCTCAGGTCTAGGACGTAACGGCAAAGCGAATCACCTCTTTTATAAAACATATTAACCACCAAGATAGCATCGATATTAGCATCAGCTTCAAGGCAGCATCAATGGTCGCTGGCGTCAGTGGAGTGTCGGCTCTGCCTAATTTATAGTGTCCCACCTTCTCCAACTGCACATTAAGCGCCCCGGCGACGGCGGCCATAGGCCAGCCGGCATTGGGGCTTTCGGTCTTAGCGTGCTCACTGAGGGCAACCTGCCAGGCAACACGGGCACCCCTTCCCGATAAAAAACTGGCGAAAACCAGAAGTAGCGCCGTCAATCTGGCCGGTATAAAATTAAGCACATCATCCAACCTGCTGGCAAACTTGCCTAAATACTCGTATTTTCCATGATAGCCTACCATAGCGTCCAGGGTATTGACCACCCGGTAGGCAATAGCCCCGGGGACGCCGAAGAGTAAAAAATAAAACAGGGGCGCTACAAAGCTGTCGCCGCTGTTCTCAGCCACTGACTCCACCGTAGCTGACACTACCAGCGACGGTGACAGACTCCTGGTGTCACGACTGACCAGTGAATGCAGTTCACGGCGCGCTTCATCAAGCTTCTCTGCCAGCAAAAACCCCTTCACCCTGAGGGCGACCCGGCGCAGTTCCTTCAGGGAAAAGGTGGACTTGAGCAGCACCGCCCCTATAATAACATACGCCACAAAGCTAAGGCTCTTAAAATAAAAGAGAATAAAATAGGCGGCGGCTGTAAACAGCCCGACCAGAAACAAAGACATCCCAATACCATAGACAAACTGGACTGAGCGGGGTTGGCCAACACCACCCCTCTCCAGGAATGAGGCAGCCTTCCCCAACCAGACCACGGGGTGGACGGGGCGGGGCGGCTCCCCCAGCACCAGGTCAACAGTTAGCGCCAAAGACAGCATTATTAAAATATCCATGCCATACTTCTCTAAATAAAAATCCCCTCCTACAGCGGAGGGGAAATTAAAGACTCAACAAAAAATCCTACCTCTCCCCGCGGAGACCTGTAGGGAAATTAGGGGTTGGCGTTCTGACTTCTGATGGTCTCGCCATCAATCACAGCGGCGCGGCCGTGTCGGACTTTCGCCGACTTGCTCTCCAGTTAGTCCCTCGCTTACGCTCGGGCACCCCCGCTTACCTATTCTTTGGCCGCAGTATACAACAATCCCGGGAAATAGGCAAATGGTTGTTGTGCCAGACTGTTTAGTAACCCTTCCCCCTCTCCTTATGAAGGAGAGGGGGACCGAGGGGGTGAGGTTCACTGATGCTACTAAACAACCTCGGTTGTGCCCTTAATACTAGATTTAAGGGTGAAGATAGCCGAAGCAGGCTCCCGGCAGCTTTTACAAAATTGTCCGGGTAAAGTATAATTGTAAAAAAGAGGCAGGTTATGAAAGTCATTTTTCTGGAAGATGTGCCCAATGTCGCCAGAGCCGGCGAGTTAAAAGAGGTGGCTGATGGCTACGGTCGGAATTTCCTCATCCCCCGCAAGCTAGCCCTGCTGGCTAAGCCGGGGACGATAAACACCGTGGGGAGACAACTCGAATTGAAAGCTCGCAGCCAGGCACAAACAGAGGCTGAGCTGCTCGAGCTGGCTAACCACCTCAACGGGAGAGAGGTTATCCTGGAAGCCCGCACCGGGGACAAAGACCGGCTCTACGGCTCAATTACGACGGCGGACATTGCCGCCGCGCTCGAGAGTGCCAGCGGCTTGGCGATTGATAAAAGAAAGATAGAGCTAGACGAGCCAATTCGCCAGCTCGGTAGCTATGAGGTAGCCATTAGACTTGCCAAGGATATAGTGCCCCAAATAAGAGTTACGGTGAGTGAAAAGGCGCTGAAAAAGGAGACGGACTAAGGTTGTATCGCGAAAAATTACCACCGCATGATATTGATGCTGAGGAAGCGGTCATCGGTTCGCTACTGATAGACGGCACGGCGATTTACAAAATTACCGCTTTCCTGGAGGAGCCGACCTACTTCTACCATGAGCCGAATCAATGGCTGTATGGTGCCTGTCTCGCCCTTCAGCAGCGCAGCGAGGCGATAAACCAGATTACGGTCGCTCAAGAGCTAGACCGGCAAAGAAAGCTGGAGGCGTGCGGTGGTGCTGCCTATCTCAGTCACCTGATATCCATGGTACCTACCTCGCTCGATGTCGAGCACTATGCTCAAATCGTTTATCGCCTGGCAATCAAGCGCCGCCTCATTGATGCTGCCGATAAGATTGCGGCTATCGGTTATGGGGCTGACCCGGATGTTGAATACGCCCTCAATAAAGCGGAGGATGTTTTATTTAGACTACGTCACGGGCAGAGTCCTCGAGATTTCGTCCATATTCGCCAGGTACTGGACAAATACTTTGAGGAGGCTGCCCCCGGTCCGGCTCTGGGAGAAGAGGGCTATAAACAGGCACTACCTTATGTGCTCTCCGGCTTTACCGGACTGGATGAACTTCTGGGTGGATTTCAGCACTCTGACCTCATTATTGTCGGCGGCCGGCCAAGTATGGGCAAGACCAGTCTCAGCCTTAATATTGCCAGAAACGCGGCCGTGGAGCAGGGAGCTTGTGTCGCCCTGTTTAGCCTGGAGATGGCGCGAGATTCGCTGGTGTGGCGACTGCTATCCAGCGAATCAGGGGTCAATTTGACTCGCATTCGTCTCGGGCAGCACACTGAAGAAGAAGAGAGAAGGATTATGGAGGCTACTGGCAGGCTATCTGAGGTGCCGATTTATATTGACGACACTCCTCAACTACGAATGATAGAGATGCGGAGCAAGGCGCAGCGACTCCAACAGGAGCACCATATTGACCTCATTATCCTCGACTATATGCACCTCATGCAGGCAGATAGTAGAACAGAGAACCGGGTTCAAGAGCTCAGCTTCCTCTCCCGTTCCCTCAAGGGACTGGCCCGTGACCTTAACGTGCCCGTGCTGGCGTTATCACAACTCAGCCGGGCATCCGAATTCCGTGCCTCCCATATACCACAGCTTTCCGACCTGAGGGAAAGCGGCAGTATTGAACAGGATGCCGATGTTGTCATCTTTGTCAACCGTGACGAATTACATTATCCCACCAGAGAAGCCTGGGAGCTTGCCCACCCCGGTGAGCCATTCCCACCCCCGGCTGATATTATCGTTGCCAAACACCGTAATGGTCCTACGGGACAAATAAACCTTCGTTTTGTCGCCAAAATGGCCAGGTTCGAAAACATTGGTAGCCCGGAGCCAAGCTTGTTATGAAGTATTTGAACTTCATTTCACATCCCGTCAGTCGGGTGCGGAGTATCGATTACTAAGGGATTAAACCTGTTATGGAGCAGTTTAAAGGTTTCCCGGCCAGGACGCAGTTTACGCCCATACCTAACGTTTTCTTCAGCAGCCTGCTGCCCCACATCAGCGACATTAGCGAGTTAAAGATAACTCTCCATATTTTTTGGTCGCTTTATGGTAAGCGGGGTTACCCCCGTTTTGCCGCCTATCGGGAGCTGCTGGCGAACAAAAGCCTGATGAGCAGCTTCAGGATGGGAGAAAGACCACCAGATGAGGTACTACGTAACGCTCTGGAGATGGCGGTTAACCGCGGCACAATCCTCCACATCGTGCTGAACATAGACGGAGCACCCGAGGACATTTATTTCCTCAACACTGAGTCCGATAGACGGGTGGTGGCTAAAATTCAAAATGGTGAGCTTGCCCTCGCTGGGCTGAAAGCTGGGGGACAAGCCTATCCTGATATTGAGACCGAGCCGCCGCCGGATATCTTTACCCTTTATGAAGAGAATATCGGTCTGCTCACTCCGATGATTGCCGACGAATTGCGTGAGGCAGAAAAGCTCTATCCTGAAGCCTGGATTAGAGATGCCATCAAAGAAGCGGTTACCCACGGCAAACGTAAATGGAGCTACATTTCGGCAATTTTAGAGCGCTGGACAACAGAAGGTAAAAGCGATGGAACATATCAGCGAGATTCTAAGAAGACAGCACCAGATAAATACAACAAACAAAAATACGGACACATGGTCAAACGCTGAAGCCGAAGACGCCTCAGCGGGGGCAGCCTGCCCTGTTTGTCAAGGGGCCGGATTCGTCCATCCCCTGCTGCCCTCAGGGAAGCCGGATTATAGCCGGGTTGTTCCCTGCCGCTGCACTCAGCAAGAGTTAGACGAAGGGCGTCAGGCTCGTTTACAACGCTACAGCAACCTGGGCTCGCTGACCCGCCTTACCTTTGACAACCTGCTCCCTCAAGGTAGAAGTGAGCATCCTGTTAATCAAGAGCAATTTAGTCGTGCTTATCAGGCCGCCAGGGCGTTTGCCACTGAGCCTAAAGATTGGTTAGTCCTGGCTGGCCCCAGTGGCTGCGGCAAGACTCATTTAGCCGCCGCTATTGCCAACCATCGTATCGCCAACAACCAACCTGTGTTCTATATTACAGCTCCGGACCTCCTCGACCACCTGCGCGCCACCTTCAACCCCAATAGTGAAATACCTTACGATGAGTTCTTTGAGCAGGTACGCAATACCCCGTTACTCATCCTGGATGATTTAGGCGCTCAATCCAGCACCCCCTGGGCTAAGGAAAAGCTGGACCAACTGCTGAACCACCGCTTCAGTAATCAGCTACCTACGGTAATCGTTTCCATTATTCCCATCGAGGAGTTGGAGGAAAGAATACGCACTCGCCTCATTGCCTCCAACCTCTACCAGGTATCTGCCATCGCGGAAAAAACGCCAGCACTGTCAACCTCTGGCTGGGCTCCAGAGATTAAAAAGGAAAAGGACATGACCTTTGACAACTTTGACTGGAAGCGGGTTAATCTTACGCTGGAACAGCGTCAAAATCTAAAAGCAGCTTACGATTTAGCCCATGAGTTTGCCAAGTCCCCCGATGGCTGGGTGGTCTTTCAGGGCGATAATGGCTGCGGTAAGACCCACCTGGCGGCCGCCATCGTTAATTATCGCTACCAGGTTAAAAAACCAGCCCTGTTCATTGTCGTGCCGGACTTCCTTGACCACCTCCGTTCCACCTTCAGCCCGGAGAGCCGGATATCCTATGACCGGCTCTTTGAAAGTGTCAAGAGCACCCCGCTGCTCGTCCTCGATGACTTTGGCAAGCAAACAACCACACCCTGGGCGCAGGAAAAGCTCTATCAGGTGATTAACTATCGCTATAATGCCCAACTGCCGACAGTGATTACGACCAACAGCTCAACAGATGAGTTAGATAGTCCGATACTTTCCAGATTTGCCGACCCTAAAATAAGTACTTTATTTAATATTACGGCTCCGGACTATCACTCTGGTCAGCATAGTCAAAAGAAGATTCCTCACAGTGGCCGGCCAGGGCGCTAGAGCTAAAGTTTAACTGCTTGCAAACTCACTCAGTTGGTGGACGACGTCTCCGGGAGTAACGTAAAGACCGAATTCTTTACCAGGTCGATGACAGGGTAAAGGTGGTCATCATTTATCGGGTGATGGCAAGAGGTGATGTCTCTTGATGCCATCTGGCATTTTGTAATACAACTATTGACAATTGTCCTTATGTTGATACATAATTTTAAGTACTATGCAAGTTGGACTTCCACTTACTGTGCTTTTTATGAACCAGTACACTAGCTAGTATATTGATTTTCGCCGTGCTATAATTGTTGAGATATTGTGAGTGAATCGCTCCTCAGCCAGGTGAGAGGTATCTTGAAATCGTTCGGATGTGGGTAGTTGATGGAGTTCTATTCATGATATTGATATTGACTATCCTTCCATATCTCAGTACTCGCTTCGTCACCTGTATTCCTAACAGAATAGCCTTTGCCCTGGGACTCGGCTACTCACGATGGGTTTGTTATGAAACAAGATAAAAAGGTAGTCGTTACGGGTGGCGCCGGGTTCATCGGCTCTCATCTTACCGGCAGCCTTGTGAGGAGGGGCTACAATGTAAAGGTTCTGGATGACCTCTCCACGGGTAAGCTGAGGAATATTGAAGGACTGATTTCGGAAAATGACATTGATTTTATTCGGGGCAGCGTCACCAATCTTTCGTTGCTTCAGAAGCTTTTTCGGGACGTTAGTTGTGTCTTTCACCTGGCCGCTATCCCCAGCGTTCCTCGCAGTATCGATGAACCCCTTCCTTGCCATCAAGTCAACGCTAGCGGTACGCTGAAGGTACTGCTGGCGGCCAGGGACAATAGAGTAAATAAGGTGATATATTCTTCGTCATCCTCGGTCTATGGAGATACTCCAGTCCTGCCGAAAAAAGAGAACATGCTACCTGACCCACAGTCTCCTTACGCGGTAGCCAAACTGGCCGGAGAATACTACTGCCGAGTATTTCACAAGGTTTATGGACTAGCTACCGTTTGTCTCAGGTACTTTAATGTCTTCGGACCGGGACAGGACCCTGATTCTCAATACGCCGCTGTCATTCCCAGATTTATTAAAAGCTGTTTTGAGGGTAACTCTCCCACCATCTTTGGCGACGGAGAGCAAACCAGAGATTTTACCTTCGTCAAGGACGTGGTATCGGCAAATCTACTGGCAGAAGAGAGTAATGCCAGTGGAGTATTCAATATCAGTCGGGGAGACAGCATCACCATTAACCGGCTGGCAGAATATATTATTGAGCTTACCGGGAGTAATGTGGAGCCCGTGTATCAGAGAGCAAGACCCGGCGATATAAAACACAGTTCGGCTGATATTTCAAAGGCTGAAGCCTTTGGCTATAAGCCGCTGTATGATTTAGAAACCGGATTGGCCGAAACGATAAAGTGGTTTAAGGGCGTATAAAATGGATTTAAAGAAAACGACCGTGTGTATTATTGGGCTGGGTTACGTCGGGCTACCGCTGGCTCAGGCATTCTCCAGAAGCCTTAAGGTAATCGGCTACGATAATGACAAAAGGAAACTGACAGAATTAAACAAAAACAATAACAGTCAGAACCTCCTCTTCACTGATAAAGCTGAGGAAATCGGCAAAGCTGACTTCATTATTATCTGCGTGCCGACCCCGGTGACCAAATCCAAAGAACCTGATTTATCCCACGTCGAAGATACGGCTAGAATTGTCGGGCAAAATATGAAGAAAGGCAGTGTCGTCATCCTGGAATCGACAGTGTATCCCGGTGTCACCGAAGAGATTGTCAAGCCGATTTTAGAAAATGAGTCCGGATTCAGGTGTGGCCTGGACTTTAAGATTGCCTATTCCCCGGAGAGGATAAACCCCGGTGATAAGGAGCATTCCCTAGACAAGGTAACCAAGGTGATTGCCGGCATGAATGAGGAGACTACCGAGCTGCTGGCTGAACTCTACGGTAAGATAACCCCTCATATTTTCAAGGCTAAGAATATAAAGACTGCCGAAGCGGCCAAGGTCATCGAAAATATCCAAAGGGACTTGAATATAGCCCTCATGAACGAATTTGCCATCATCTTCGAAAAAATGGGCTTAAATACTAGAGACGTCCTGGATACAGCCGCGACTAAATGGAATTTCCAGCGCTACTCTCCCGGCCTGGTCGGTGGACACTGCATACCAGTTGACCCCTATTACCTGGTCTATAAATCCAGAGAGGTAGGTTACCATCCTCAGGTCATCCTCGCCGGTAGAGCCATCAATGATAGCATGGCGCATCACCTCACCGAGATGACCATCAAAGCCTTAAACTCTGTCGGTAAGGTAATAAAAGGCTCCCGAGTCCTTATCATGGGCTTAACCTATAAAGAAAACGTCGCCGATACCAGGGAAACCCCGGTAAAAGAAATCATCGCCGAGCTTCAAGAATACGGCGTTGAGGTATGGGGGTATGACCCATTGCTGGATGATATTGAAGGCAAATTTAGAATTAAGGTTGTATCGAACCTCAAAGAGACTAAAGTTGATGGTGTGATTATCGCCGTGGCTCATAAAGCCTTTACGAAAATGACCGTGGCTAAACTAAAAGGCATGATGAATGATAGCCCCATTTTAATTGATGTTCGGGGAGTTTTCTCAAATGCAGAAGCCAGGGAGAAGGGGCTTGTCTACCGGAGTTTATGAGAATTGGACAGTAGGCGGACATTGAATTGAATGAAAATGAAGATAGGCGCTATAGTCCAGGCTCGTATGAGCTCCCAGCGGTTACCGAACAAGGTACTGCTTGAAGCCGACGGTAAGCCCCTACTGCAATACTCATTAGAGCGGCTTGAGCATTGTGACTACCTCGATAATATAGTAGTCGCTACCTCAATTGATGATAGCGACACGCCCATAGCTGATTATTGCCGCCAGAATAGTGTCGCCTGTTACCGCGGTCCTTTATCCAATGTCGCCGGCAGATTCAAGGAAGTCTTGAATCTATACCAGTTTGACGTCTTTGTCAGGGTGAACGGAGACAGTCCACTGCTCGACCAGCGAATAATTGAAAAGGGTATAGACATTTTCCTGAATGGAGATTATGACCTGGTAACCAACATTTTCCCACGTAGCTATCCTAAAGGACAGTCAACTGAAATCTTGCGGGTTTTTACTTACCGGAAGGCCTGCGACCGTATGCGAGCAGAGGATGACCTAGAGCATCTGACCAGATATTATTATAATCATCCAGAGGAATTCCGCATACAAAACTTTGCCCTGACCGAAAATCTTAGCCATATTCAGTTATCTGTGGACACTTGGCAAGATATGGACAATTTTGTTACAATAGTATCTAAAATGATACGACCCCACTGGGAGTATACGCTGGAAGATATTCTTCAGATTTATCGTAGCCTGGCACTATCGAGAATAGAACGATTATGAAAAGTCTAAGGGTAGGTATCATCGGCCTGGGTGTGGGTGAAGGACATATTGCCGGATATCAAAGTCACCCTGATTGTGAGGTCGTCGCCCTGTGTGATTTCTCCGATGACAAACTGGCGATGGCTAAAAGGCAATATCCAGGCATCAGGCTAACCTCTAAGGCTGATGAGCTGCTTCACGACCCGGACATTGATATAGTCTCCATCGCCAGCTACGATAATTATCACTACCAGCAGATTGTACAAGCCATCGAAAACGACAAGCATATTTTCGTTGAAAAGCCTCTCTGCTTGTATGAGAATGAAGCTGCTCATATACGTCAGCTACTTCAGCAGAAACCCGCCTTGAAAATGTCTTCTAATCTGATTCTACGCCTCTCTCCCCGTTTTCTCCAGCTAAAGCGGATGATTACAGATGGTAAGCTGGGCCAGTTGTTTTATGTGGAAGGGGACTATAATTACGGCCGGCTGCACAAGATAACGGAGGGGTGGCGGGGCAAAATCGATTTCTACTCCGTGGTCTACGGAGGGGCGGTACATCTTGTGGACCTGCTCCTCTGGCTGACCGGTGACCGTATCGTCGAAGTAGCCGCTTACGGCAATGCTATTGCTTCCCGGGGTAAAGGCTTTCGTTATAATGACATGGTGGTTAGTATTTTAAAGTTTAAGAGTGGTCTGATTGGCAAGGTGGCGGCTAATTTCGGGTGTGTATATCCCCATTTTCACGCCCTGAGTATTTACGGCACGCGGGCAACCTTTGTCAATGGTCTGGAGCACGCCACGCTATTTGAATCGCGTGATCCGGCTCAAACAGGTAAAAAAATTACCACCCCTTACCCCGGTATCGAAAAGGGTGAGCTGATTTATAGTTTTGTCGAATCTATCCTGGGCCGTTCTCCGGCAGAAGTGACTGTAGAGGACATCTTCCAGACAATGTCAGTGTGTTTTGCTATTGAAAAGGCGACTCATCAATCGGATTCAGTAATGGTGACCTACATCTAGGGGTTTTATACTATGCGAACAATACCTTTTGGTAGCCCTATTATCGGTGATGAAGAGAGAAATGCCGTGGCGCAGGTGCTCAGCGGACCAATTTTGACCCATGGTCCACGGGTAAAAGAATTCGAAGCCCTTTTTGCTCACTACACCGGAGCGAAAGATGCTATCGCCGTATCATCCTGTACGGCGGCGCTGCACTTAGCCTATCACTGTCTCGGTTTAGGTCCTGGCGATGAGGTAATTGTTCCTGCCGAGACACACGTCGCCACGGCCCATGCCGCCGAGCTGGTAGGTGCCAGGCCGGTATTTGTTGATGCGGAAAAGGACACCGGCAATATCGATATCGACCAAATCGAAGCTCAACTAACCGAACGGACAAGAGTAATTGCCATTGTGCATTACCTAGGTATGCCGGTTAATATGCACCGTGTCATGGAGATTGCCAAGAAGCACAATCTGTTTGTGGTGGAGGACTGTGCTCTGGCCATTGGTACCTATCTGGACGGAATGCATGCTGGTCTTTTCGGCGATGTCGGCTGTTTTTCCTTCTACCCGGTAAAGCATATTACTACCGCCGAGGGAGGGATGGTGTTGGCTAAATCCCGGGAGACTGTCGAAAAAATCTCCCGCCAGAGAGCCTTTGGTATCGACCGCAATATTGTCAGTGAGCGTGATATTCCGGGCATATATGATGTCGTGGAGTTGGGGCTGAATTATCGATTGAATGAGCTCGGGGCTGCCCTGGGTATCGAGCAAATGAAGAAGATTGATAGTTTCCTGCAAAAACGCCAGGAAAACTATACGTCGCTGACAACAGGGTTGGCGGATATTGGTGAAATTGAGTTGTTGCAGTCCAGCCATGACGGCTATCAGAGCAGTTACTACTGCCAGACGATAATTCTCAAGGAGCCCCTATTCAAGAAACGCTTCGAAATAGTGAATTATCTCAAACAACACGGACTTGGCACCAGCGTCTATTATCCGCGCCCTGTCCCCCACCTCAGGTATTATAAAGACAAGTACGGCTACAGCGATACTAGTTTCCCGGTGGCGTCTCGCATTAGTGGCAACTCGATTGCCCTACCCGTGGGGCCACATGTTAGTCACGAAGACATTAACTATATGGTAACAACAATCAAGAACGCCATTATGGAGGTCAAGTAAGATGAGTGATTTTACAGGTCGACGCATTGTTCTAGTCGGTGGTGCCGGTTTTATCGGACACAATCTGGCGCTGAAACTCAAAGACTTAGGTGCCGAGGTATTTATTATCGATAGCCTGGCTGTCAACAACCTCTATAGCATCAAAAACAATGCCGATGCCATCCCCAATAGTGAGCTTTACCTGAGCATTATTCAGCAACGGCTTGACCTCTTGAAAGAGAAAAGTATTCCTCTTACCGAGCTCGACTCCAGAGATTATGTCAGGCTTTCGGAAGCTATCGGGGGGATGGATGTTGATACCTTGATTCACCTGGCGGCCGTCGCCCATGCCGACAGGTCAAATAAAGACCCTTACAGCACCTTTGACCATAGCTTAAGGACGCTAGAGAACTCCCTGGATATTGCCAGGTCTCCAAGCCTGCACATCAAGCACTTTATTTATTTTTCTTCCAGCATGGTGTATGGCAACTTTACCTCAGGTTCCGTAACTGAAGAAACACCTTGTGAGCCTCTGGGTATTTATGGCGCTCTCAAATTCGCCGGAGAGAAGATGGTTATTGCCTATAACCAGGTCTTCGACCTGCCCTACACTATTCTCCGTCCGTCGGCATTGTATGGGCCGCGCTGTGTCAGTCGGCGTGTGGGACAGGTCTTCATCGAAAGTGCCCTGCAGGGTCTGGAGATTTCAATTCAGGGCGACGGTTCCAGTCGTCTGGACTTTACCTACATTGATGATTTGGTATCAGGCATTGTTAACATCCTGGAGAATAAGAATTCCAAAAACCAGCTATTCAATATGACCTATGGCGAATCCCGCTCTGTTGCTCAGATGGCAGACATCCTGGCCGAGCATTTCCCCGGTGTCGAAATTAACTACCTGCCCAAGGACAGGCTAACCCCCGACCGCGGCACCCTCTGCGTCGACAGGGCAAGGGAAATGATTGGCTACAATCCGCAATTCCCTCTGGAGAGAGGTTTTGTCGAATACATCAACTGGTATAAGTCAATCTGGGAATCTTTATCGGTGCTGACTTGAAATTGGCAAGAATAAAAGGTTAGTTACGATGGCAGGTAAACACAAAAACCTTATTTATGACCAGTGGTTGGCTCGGACCCTTAAACGGGACGTTTATAAGCTCGTCGTCGATGATGACCTAGTCAAAAGAGCCAGAAATTATGACCGGCTCAAAGAGTTACAAGACAGGAGTGTCTTCATCTATTCTAAGGTTTCGCCTGAGGCTTTGTCGGCGGTTAAATTTCTTGAAGAACAGGGCTTTAACCTGATAGATACCAATATTGTTTTTGAGAAGCCGATAGCCCCGTCGGAGAATTGTACCGCTAACTGTGACTTACGCTTCACTATCCCGGAAGACCAGAACCAGGTTGTGGAACTGGCCAGGAGAAGTTTTGTCTATTCAAGGTTCCATCTTGACAGTGCTTTCCCACGTGAGGTCGCCGATATGATTAAGGCGGAATGGGTGGGGAGCTATTTCACCGGAAACAGGGGGGACACTATGGTGGTGGCTCTGGCTGGTGATTTTATTATCGGTTTCTTGCTGCTAATTTACGGAGAGGATGGCACTTTGGTAATAGACCTCATCGCCGTAGATGAAAAATATCGTAGAAAAGGGGTTGCCGAAGATATGATTGCCTTTGCTGAATCACAGTGCCATGGCTTTACTCAAATTCGTGTCGGCACACAGTTGGCGAACGCACCCTCGTTAAGACTCTACGAGGGGATGAGGTTCAAGATAACGGCAGCACAATACACCTTCCACTACCACCATGTTTGATGCTGGAATATGAAGATTGATAACCGTGACTTGGAACAGAACATACTGGTTGTGGCCGAGATTGGTCAGAATCATAATGGGGATATGACGATGGCAAGAAAGCTCATCACCGCCGCCAAGGAAGCGGGGGCTGATATTGCCAAGTTTCAGCTATTTGATGTTGAAGCTATATTCCCGGCTGATGACCAACGGAACAAGATGAGAAAAAAGGCGCAGCTTAGCCGAGAGCAGGTGGAAGAAGTGGCGGATTATTGCCAAAAGACGGGCATAGAGTTTATGGCGTCCGTTTTCGATAGGGAAAGGGTGAAATGGTGCCAGGATATCGGCATGAAGCGTTACAAGATAGCCAGCCGCAGCATCTATGATAGCCAATTAATAGAAGCTATCACTGATACCGGCAAGGACATCATCGCTTCTCTCGGTATGTACCGGGAAAAGGGCTTTCCCAGAATCAAGACCAGCGGCCGGGTCGATTTTTTATATTGCGTGGCTAAATACCCCACACTCCCTGAAGACCTCGATTTCTTGACGGTCGACTTCAATCAGTTCTCCGGTTTCAGCGACCATACTATCGGCATAGAGGCATCACTAATAGCCATGGCCAGAGGTGCCCGGATAATCGAGAAGCATTTTACTCTTGATAAGAAGCTCCCGGGCCCCGACCATATCCATAGTGTGGAGCCTGACGAACTAAAGCAGATGGTCGAATTTGCCAGAAAGTGCGCTAAGATTCTTTATCATGCTAAAGAGCAATAATGCGTATAGCCGGGGTAGCCCTCTTTATACAGATAATCCGGACTTAACATGGAGACTAAATCAGTGACCAATCAATTACCCAGACACCTGAAAAGAATGGAACTCTCCTGGAATGACAGAAGTAGTGTTAAATTCACCGACAATAATACCGTATTCAAATACATATTAGAAGAGCATGCGGCGCCAGTAAAGACACTATTCAAATCGGGACTGATAGATAATCTTGTGGGGAAGGGACTATTACAGCCCGGAGAAATGCGGAAAACGAGTATTAGCCAATATCCTCTGGTTATTGAGTACCCCTTCATTAGTCATTTATCTTACCCCTTCGAGTGGCCAGCATTAGCCCTGAAAGAAGTTGCCCTGGCCATATTGGAAATAGAAGAGATAGCCAACGGCTACGGATATTCGCTTTACGACCCCAATCCGTTTAATACGGTAATTCAAAATGGTGAGCCTGTCTATCTGGACTATGGCTCCTTTGTTCCGATAGCGGACACACCAATCTGGCACGGCTATGATAAAGCCTTCCGCGATACTATTTTATTCCCACTGGAATTATATGAAAAGAAACGGCACTATATCGCCCGCCTAATCTTAAGAGAGATTGTCAGTAACGGTCTGGACACAAGCACCAGAAAATTGGCGGGCAATAAGTTTCAACGCAGCCTCCTAGACAAACTGGTTATTACCATTGCTAACAGAGGGGAAATAACCAGTGAGCGGTGGCATTACCGGCTTGGGATTGCCACTATTGATAAGGTCTTGAGTAATGAATCGTTAAAAAATGTTCTGGAGGGGGCTACCTATAAGCTCCGCCCTAAAATAAAAAACAACAGCCTTGCCGGTATCTCCCGTGAGACAGACACCCGTCATCTCAAGGCTTTAGGCTCCCGGGCTAATTTCCTGAAGCGCCTGAGACACAAAGTAGAATCCTTGAAGGTGAGCGAGGGGAGCAGTCACTGGTCGGAATATTATCAGAACATCATCGGCACCAAACCACCGTGGGAGAGGGACACCGATTCCTGGACACCTAAAGAGCTTAATATTCAAGAAATCGTCACCAAACTAAAGCCAAAAACAGCCCTGGATATCGGCGCCAATACCGGCTGGTTTTCCTTGATGCTGGCTCACAACGGCGCTTCGGTTATCTCGTTTGACCGGGATGAAGAATCTATCAATCAATTATATTCTTACATCCGCAAAGAAAGCACTGATGTCCTGCCACTCATAATGGATATCCGGCAGCCAACACCACAATATGAATTGAATATTGGCACAATATCGGCGGCAACGAATCGGTTCAAATGTGAACTGGTAATGGCACTGGCGATTATTCATCACATGGTTAGCAACCAGGGGGTGACTTTAGAACATCTGGTAGATTTGCTTGACCGGTTTACGGAAAAATATTTGCTGGTAGAATTCGTGCCGATTAATGAAGCCCTTTACAAGCTGCCTTCTCTGACTGAAGAAAACTGGAATGTCCCGGTACTGAAAGAGGCTTTCGGTAAATGTTTTCATTTTGAAGGAATCTGGGAATCCTATCCTGAGGGGCGCCAGCTATTGCTTTTCCAGAAATCCGATTGCTAAATAGAACAATAAAGGTATAAAGGAGATAAACTACCTTTGGGTTTAAAGAATATAAATTCCTCACCCAGATTTACCCAGTACCTTGTTGCTTCAGGCGCCTTTGAACAAAAGCCACTGGTGATTGTTGATGTCGGTGCCCGGGGCGGATTTGAAGAGCACTGGTCATCATACGGAGACCAGGTTAAATTAATCGGCTTTGAGGCAGACGCTAATGAATGCCAACGGCTCAACCAGCAGGAATCCGGCCTAGCGAAACGCTTTTATCCCGCAGCGCTGCATCGGGATAAAGGCAAAAGGACGTTTTATTGCGCGGCATATCCGGCCGCCTCCGGGTTTTATCAGCCCGATATAAAACTGTTGCAGCGTTTTCCGGACAAAGTGAATCTGGTTATTGAAAAAGCTCTTGAGCTTGACACAGTCGATTTTGATACGTTTGCAAGTAACAATGGCATTGATTATGTGGACTTTATGAAACTGGATACCGAAAGCGCGGAATTAGACATCCTGAAAGGGGCTATCGGGTCGCTTAGAAAATCGGTAGTAGGTATGAGTATTGAAATCTGGTTTCAACCGTGGCATATCGGGCAACCAGTTTTCAGTGACCTTGACTCGTTCCTGAGGCCTCTCGGGTTTAAGCTGTTTGACTTGGCAGTCTACCGTATGAGCCGGGAAGCTCTACCGGAAGCTACACCCTCACTGATTCCAGGACCAACCAAGCGGGGCCAGGTTATCTCCGGAGAGGCCCTTTATTTACGTGACGGTACCAATGAAATTACCACAGAAAGTATTCTTGGGGATGGCTGGAATGATATCAAGCTTTTAAAGCTAGCCAGCATCATGGAATTATTCTGTCTACCTGATTGCGCCATTGAGCTTGTTCAAGTTGCTCAAAAGGCAGGGTTTATTCAGGATAAAGATGTGAACCAGCTTGCTGATTTGTTGGTTCCGAGCAAAAAGGGCAAGTACGTTTCGTATCATTCATATCAGGAAAATGTGCGTAACATGAAGCAAAGAGGCTACGCCAGCAATACTCAGCAGGCAAAGTCACTATTTGCCAGGTTTATGCCGTGGGCTATCCGTCGGAAAATCGGCGTTTTATTAATTAAGCTCAGGGATACAATTGATAATATCCTTGAATGAGTTAGGGGTTTTCCTTAATTACAATGGATATGAACATTCGTCATTTCGATATTAAGACACCCACGGTAAAGGCGCCGGGGGAAGGCGGCTGGGAACAGCTTCCCCTCGGCTATTACCGGATGACTAAGTGCCTAGGCGCCGACCGTAAAGCCGGTGATGAAGAACTATACAGTAGAATACGAGAGGCGGGGAATATAGCCGGTGGGAATTTCCAGCAGGATTGCCTGTTAAGTATCCTTGCCGATATCAAGAGGGATGAGGTAAATATTTTCGAGCTAGGGGCTGGATGGGGAAGAATATGCCTCAACATAGCTGGTGCTATCGACTTCAAGGTTATTCCATGTACTCCGACAAGATACCACTGTCTGGCTGTAGAAGCGGAACCGGTGCATTATGAATGGTTGAAGGAGCACTTTGCCGCCCAAAATATCAATGGCATGGCTGTACTCGGTGCCGTCTCAAATAAAAATGGAAGCTGTTATTTTGACACCTCTTCCCGACCCGATTACCAGTATGGGCAAGCAATGAGTCCACTCATGGGCCGTAGTGGCATGCCAAGCCTTGGCAACCTTCGCCGAATCATAACCGGAAAAGCCACCAGGGTACCAATGCTTACAATAGACCGATTAGTGCAGAAACACGGATTTGACCACGTGGATATCATCCAGATGGACGTACAGGGAGCCGAGTACCACGCCATTCTGGGCGCCGCTAATAGTATTAAAGAGAACATGATTGACTATTTACTGATTAATATCCATCATGAGGAATACAGCCAGATGTTGCCTGTTCTTTTATCTGATAAGTACAACCTGATAATAGACCTGAAACGTGTAAGTCTAGGAATCGTAGAGGGCTTTCCTCCCATACATTGCAATGATGGAATTCAGCTTTATAAGCGGAATAATCTATAAAAACTACGGTCTTTATATATGAATAGTAAGAAGAGAATCGTCATCTTATGTGAGAGTTATGCCTCGATAGCTTATCCTTTGTACAGGCTTACGAATGAAAGTAAAGATATCCAAGCAACAATCTTTATCCCAACTCTGAAAGACCTGTATCACTTATTCCAAATTATTAATGAAAAGGTGTTCCGCAATGAACTTGAATTGATTTACTACCCGGAGTATTCGCAGCGGTGGACTGAGGGCAGAAGATTCAAAAAGCTTGTATATGTCCTGCCTGACATACTCGGAGAACGCCGCCACTTAAAAAAGTTCTACAACAGATATTTTGCTGGCCTGGAAAATGCCGATATCATGTTTCCCAGCCCGGGTTTCAGCGGCGCCAAGATTTATTTTCTAAGAAGACTGAGCCAGAGAAACAGGTTGGTTTTCATAGACCCGGGCCCTCCTTATATGAGCCGATACTCCCCGCGAAGCATTAACGATATTGCTACCCTGCTTATCTACAAAATGGTGTACGGAAAAGATACTCAGCTTGGTCAATTCCCCCAGGTCAATCCCTGGAGCAAAGGCTTTCCATTAATGCCCGAGAGCTTTATGAAAAAATCAGTAGGCGGTGTCATCGATTGGTCAAATAGGGATGAAATAATGGCCGACTTCACCTGGGAGAAGTTCCGGCTGTTTGATACCAGCAACTATAAGGTTATCTACTTCCACCAGGACCTTGTTGACAGAGATGTCCCTGACCGCGATACCTTCAGCCGGGAGCTTAAGAGCATATTTGATGTTGTCCGGCGCCACTACCCGGAAAAGGAAATCGCCCGCAAATACCACCCCGGGCACGAACTCAACAAGGATGTCATCGAAGTCGGTAAGGAATTGCCTGTTTATATACCGGCGGAGATGCTGTACGACAAGAAGGTGCAGATTTACCTCGGCATCTCCTCCAATGCCATTTTCAGCGTGAGAGGTGGGCAAGCCATTTCCTTGATAAATCTGATTTCGTTCAAATCGAAGGAACTCAAAAAACAACAAATAGAATGGATGACAAAAGCAAGCCGTTCGGCAATTCTTTTCCCTTCATCCCTGGAAGAACTGGAGAGAATGATAATCGATATTTCCGGTAAGAATCTGTAATTTAATCAGATTCCAGGTTTATTAAAATTAAGAGTCCTGACGATAGTCCGCCAGGTTATAAAGCAAATAACCCGGACAAATTTAACGATATGGTGAATGACAGCCCGGTGCTCATTGCTGTCAAGGGATTTTTTAACCGTAAAGAGATGGCGGCCAAAGGGTTTTATTACCGTACTCTCTAAGAGTTATACCAAATTCTTAGCGTTCATCTATCCACTCTACCACCTGGTTCTTTTCCGAACTCAGATACGCTTCAAAATCGGAGATACGGCCAACGTCCACAACCATAATGTAGTATCTACCGGCCTCGTTCTTCACCAGAGCCGTTTTGAAACCCTGGTCGACCAGCCGTTTGTTTACGGATGGAGTAGCGTAGAATCCCCATGACTTAGCAGTAAAATCATGCTCCTTACCTGAAGAAGTTATAAAACTGACCTGCTCATCGGGCTCAAGGTATATCCTCCCACAGTCAGAAATCCTGATTTGACTGTCTTCACCGGCACGGAAGATTCGCGGTGGTTCGTTTTTTGTAATCTTCATGACCACTCCCAATCAGTAATGATGAAGCCCTTTATCACCCATCGGCCGTTTTCCTGCGACCAGATGTTTCTATTGCGGAACGACTCGGCAATTTGCCAAAAATGGCCTTCTGAAATCTGCAGAAATTGGCACAGCTTTTTAATATCCTCATATGGTGTTTGGTCTCCCCGTTCCGTGATAATTTTTAATGCTTCCTTACGTGACATCCTGCCGTTACGTATCTCCACTGACAGATTATCAAACAAGCGGGTAAAGCCGAACTTGAGCCACTTGAAATAATGATGGATAGAAATAAAGTCACAGTCGATATCCGCATAGTCATAATAACCAGTCTTGGGACCCTCGGCTCTTACCCTGAACCCGTGGTTCTTTGAGATTGCTAAATTTTCCTCCGGGTCCCACCTGAAATAATACCCTAGAAACAGTGAGCGAATCCCGGCAGTTTTAAATTCTTGGTCACCGGGCAGTCGATATGCTGCCAGGTCTTTGCCCGTTAAATCCTCATCAGTCCAGTCTTTGACAGATGTGCCCTGCAGGATGTCATGTGTCTTAAACCAGGCCAGGTCCAGGGTGTCAATATTTCTCTCGGCCTCTGTCCCCCCGTATTCTAGGTGCGGACTTTCGCCCCATATCACAAGAGGAATACCAAGGGCAACGGCCAGCCGGAGCGGTATGGCATAAAGCGCCATGTGCATCGGTATCGCTGTATCGCCACTCTTCACCAAGGTCTTGTACATGAACCGTCTTTCGACATCGGGGTTAATGGTGTAGTCGATATGGTCGACGCCGAGCTTTACCAGATTGTCAAGATTATATTGTCCTACCTCCGTTCTGGCCGGGGTTTTCCAGGTAACAGCCAGCACTCGTAAAGCATAATCCAGGCACTTTATAACCTGATAGGTACTGTCTTTGCCGCCGCTTACCGGTACAATACAGTCATAACCCTTGTTAAGTCGCTTGACCTCGTCCACGATTGCTTCAAACACGGCCCGGCGCTTATCCCAGTCAATGAACCGTTCTTTTTCACCATGGCCAACACAGGCAGAACAAATGCCGTCTGCTCTAATCTGTATGCCGGGACGGGTATCCGGGATGACGCATTTCTTACAGTATCTCACGACTTCTCAACCATTCAGCTCAAGGAATATTTTTGCATTAAGGAAATAAAACATAAACTTGTTGACGCTATCGGACATCGGGTTCATGGACAGCAATGGTGTAATTTTATCACGGTCGACAATTTCAAAAATTTCACTGTCTTCCAGCATGAAGTCCCTGCTTTCCTTCTTATCCAGGTCGACGAGAGAGTTGAAGGAAGCGTTGAACCCAACCTTTCTCCTGTCGGTCCTGACTTTTTCGTTCAGTATGCCCTTCACTGCTTCACGGAGAATATATTTCCCGTACCCGTCCTGAATAAGATACTCGTTCGGAATCGAGTATGAAATCTCGTATAGCTTAGAGTCCAGATACGGACTCCTATTTTCTATCGAATAGAACATTGAATTCAAATCGTCCTCGTGAAGAATAACCCGAGTGCCCTCGTGGAACAGCTCATTCATCATCCGGTTGCGCAGCAGAGAATCAGCATATCTTATCTCGGTAAAGTCCTCCCGGAAATCAACTCTAAGCATAGCGGCGAAGATATCGTTCTCCAGGTAGATATGGTCACGGAAGTCCGGCTGGTTGAAATATAATTCCGGTTTCTTCAGGTAAGGATTTCGGACAAAACGTCCCGCGTTTTGGCGCCAGTCCTCGAGATACCTAGCATAATCGGGCGATTGGCGCATTTCATACAGGTAAAGATTGAAATGGTCATAATAGCCGGTAACCAGTTCATCGGCGCCGGTGCCGGAGCAGGCAATACGATAGCCATTGTTTGAAATGGCTTCAGACAGGAAGGAGTGCACGTAATAGGATATTGTGTACACAGGGGCGTCATGATACTGGATGAGGTCTTTAAGTCGTTGGAATGGTTGTCCTGGTTGCAATTCAATGAGAGTATGCCGGCAATCGAGGTCGTCGATTGTAGCCCGGATATTATCGAGTTCGTTATAGCGTTCATCGGGGTCTATAATGGAAAAGGTGGCTACATCGTAGTTGAAGACTTTAGCCGCAATTGACACAATCGATGCTGAATCGATACCTCCGCTTAAACAAAATGCCAGAGGTACATCGGCACGCAATCTTATTTTAATACTATTTAGAAGACATTGCCTGAATTCCTCTATCGCCTCAGTTAAAGACATTTCCCTGGGAGTCCAGGAGGGAATCCAGTATTGTGAGATACTGGTGTTCAGGTCATGGTCAATAACCAGATTACAGGCATACGGTAGCTCTTTCAGTCCTGTAAAAAATGTATCCTCGGTCTTATATAGAGATTTATACCCGTTTACCAGATATCGGAGTATTTGCTGATAGTTTACGGCAAGCCGTTCACCCATCAAGGACTGGATGAACTTAACCTCTGAGGCAAAGAAAGTCCCATCAGGAGTTGAATAATAGTAAAGTGGCTTCTCGGCAAACCTGTCTCTTGACAGGAAAAGCCTGGCAGTGTGGCGGTCATAGATAGCAAAGCTCCACATTCCTTCAAAATAATTAACACACTCATCGCCATAACGAATATAATATTGCAGCAAGACTTCGGTATCCGATTCAGTCCGAAAAGAAACCCCGGCTTTTCGTAGTTGCTCGCGGAGTTCAACATAATTGTAGATTTCCCCATTGAAGATAATAGTATAATCACCGATGGTGAGAGGCTGGTTTGACCTCGCTTCAAGGTCGATGATGCTAAGGCGGGAATGAAGGAGAACAACGCTTATATTTTCCTCGCCGATAGATACAAATGCACGATTATCTGGACCTCGATTACGCATCAGGTCGAGGGTATTTTCTATCCTCCCCCGGTCAATTCGAGTCTTCCCGATATAACCGGCGATGCCACACATAATCCGAACTCAAACCCCGCTTACACCTTTTCTAACGGCTTTTTTAATTTCAGAAAAAATCTGAAAACGCAATCACTTAATGCAATGTCAAAAGTTTTGTTTATATTATATCGGACACATCGGCGACAATCAATTCTACTCCTGATAATCCCGGAAAACTCTCTCCGGTCGCAATGAATTCCGGCGTAAAGTAGTAAGCAGTAAGCCTCCAGTGTGGGAACTTCTACTTTAGACAATAAAGAAACTCACCATTACCACAGCCGACACCAACCACGTTTAAGAGAGTATTACTGCAAGCAATCTTGTTTTGCTAACTAGAGCTATGTATAATCAAGTAAAGCTTCAACGGGTGAGTAAAGCCGCAATAGGTGGCCGAGTAACTATTAGCCGTCTAGGGTAATATGGAAAAGCGGATAAACACTTCAGGGATATTACGATTCTTCTTTGGGCAGTATAGACGAAAAGTTCTCTTGCTGGTCGTTTCCTCATTGATAGTTGGCGGCTTAGAAGCAGCCAATGTAGCCGTCGTCTATCCAATGCTGAATTCTACCTTTGGGGCAGGACTTGGAAAGGAGATTATTATCCTTTCAATTTTTCGGGGAATTGCCCGCCTCTTACCTGTAGCCGACGAGTTTATCGCTTACAGCCTGCTTTTTCTGCTGTTTGCGTTATCGACCTTTATCATCAAATTATTAACTATCAGATACCGAATAACTTTTTCTGGTCGGCTGGTAGAGAAAAACCAGAAAGAAATCTTTACTAAGTTTGTTCAGGCTGATTATCAATACTTCGTCGAACATAAGCAGGGAGAACTCATCTACAATGCGATATCCGCCCCACATAGTCTTGAAGTGTTTCTTTATTCGTCTACGGAATTGTTAGCCCAGACGATACTATCTCTCTCAGTAATCCTGCTTCTCTTTTCATTATCCTGGCAGGGAACGATAACTGTTTTCCTGATAGGGCTGATTTATTACTTGCTTACCAGATATCTGGCGGAAAGAGTAGCTTATGATGCCGGGAAACGCCAGCAGGAAGCTATCACGCAGAGTACCGTTATCCTCAATGAGACTATTGACGGAATTAAGCAATTGAAGGCATTCAACGCCACAAAGGATTGGGTACGTAGATTTGGCGACGCCGTAAAAACACACTGGCATCATTCTATCAGGCAATCTACCTGGCAACAGGCACTAAGTCCGGCGCTCATATTTGTCCTGTTCTTTTTTGTAGGCATAACCGCCATTGGCATCAGAATGACAGCGCCGAACAGTTTCGGGGCTTTAATCCCTGTCTTCGGCACCTTTGCCTTCGCTGTTTTCAGACTGATTCCCATTATCGGTGGTGTCAGTAACGCCACCATGCAGATTAAAGCTTCACTGCCGAATTGCGAAAATGTTTATCAAATATTGGGTGAGAGACTCACCCATATTGAAGATGGCAAGAAGGAGTTAGCGTCTTTCAAGTCCGAAATAAAGTTGGATAATGTTACCTTTGCTTATAAGGGACGCAAAAAAGTTCTGGAGGATGTTTCAATTACCTTCGAAAAAGGCAAGACGACAGCTATTGTGGGCCGCTCCGGCTCCGGGAAAACGACCATTGTCAATCTATTACTCCGCCTCTATGATGTCGACCGGGGTGAAATAACGATTGACGGTGTCAACATAAAACAATACAAAATAGCCTCGTGGTTAAATAAGATTGGCTATGTCAGTCAGGATACTTTCATCTTTAATGACACGATTAAGAATAATATCACTTTTGGCTCAGAATACCCCGACCAAGATATTGTTCGAGTATCTAAATACGCCGATGCCCACAGCTTCATCACCAAGCTGCCGGATGGGTATGAGACCCTTGTCGGGGATAGGGGAATGAAGCTATCTGGCGGACAAAGGCAGAGGATTGCCGTTGCCCGGGCGATGATACGAAACCCTGAGATACTGATTTTTGATGAAGCGACTAACGCCCTGGATAATATCTCTGAAGCCGCCGTCCAGAAAGCCATTGACGAAATAGCCAGAGACCATACTGTCATTGTTATTGCCCATCGTCTTTCCACGATAGTTAATGCCGATAAAATCGTAGTATTAGGAGATGGGCAAGTCCTGGAAGAAGGCACCCACAAGCAACTGATGGGAAACAGAGGCGCCTACTGTGAGTTATACCAGAGCCAACCGGTGTGAGCCTGGAAATAAAAATCGGCTCCACGTCAAAACCAACTCGGATATTAATGCCATCTGGCGTATTATAAGATATTATGTTGACAATTGTCCAGTAACATCGTACCATTGTTATTAATATCCGCCACATTACATGCTATAATATGTGGTAAGAATAGCAGAGAGACCATAATAATCGACAGGAAACCTGATGATATAGGTAAGCAAAAACAGAGATAGAAGCAGTCCGTAGGAATGCCGTGAACTTTTTAAGCAAAAAGAAGACAAGACAATGAAAATATTGTTTGTCATCCATGACCTGGATTTCGCTGACCATATGGCAATCGCCTATTTGTCCGCAGTGGCTAAGCAGATAAACCATCAGACTTTTTTCTGCTCGCTTGACAGGAATGATTTGATTGCGTCAGTGAAAGAAGTCAGTCCTGATATTGTCGCCTATTCAGTGAATATCATCGGATTTAAGAAAATCATGCAGGCAAACAGAGAAGCCATTAAGATACACAAATTCATTTCTATTATGGGAGGTCCTCACCCAACGATTTCTCCTGAAACATTCACGGAAAGCGGTATGGACGCTTACTGCATCGGTGAAGGGGAATATCCTTTCCGGGACTTCCTGCTTAGAGTTGAAGCCGGGAATCCTTATGATGACGTCGCCAATCTCATTACCAAAAACCGGGTCAATCCTGTGAGACCACTGATCACCAATCTAGATGAGCTGCCTCCGGCGGACAGGGATCTGGTTATCTCCAATTCGCATCTTAAGTATGCCGCTAAGAAGACTTTTTACGTGACCAGAGGCTGTCCCTTTAGCTGTGCCTATTGCTGCAACAACTATTATCACAAGCTTTACCGGGGGAAAGGAGCCGCAGTCAGGCGGTTTTCTGTGGAAAGAACTCTCAGGGAGATAGAGGACGTGGGTAGTAAATATAGAATGGATTTTGTCAAGTTCGGCGATGATTGCTTCGCCTTCAAGGCTGATGAATGGCTCGAAGAATTCTCTGAAAATTATCCGCAAAGAGTCGGCGTTCCTTTCAATTGCTATCTAAGGCTCGATACTGTCGATGATGCCATGCTGAGGCTGTTGAAGAAAGCAGGCTGTTTTTCCGTCCATCTTTCCGTCGATAGCACCTCTCGACACGTGAGGGAAAATATCCTGAAACGGCAGATGCGCAACGAGAACATTGAAGAGAAATTGAGAAAAATAAAGGACTACGGCATCAACACTTGGGTCAACTACATGCTTGCCGCACCCGAGTCCACGTTGCAGGATGACCTAGAAACGATAAAGATGAGCAAGAGAGCCAGAGTAACCTACCCCAGCTATACCATCACCGTGCCGATGGAAAAAACAGACCTGTATGATTACTGTGTTGAACATTCGTTGATAGACCCATCTACTTACCTAGGGGATATGAGCGGCCTCGCTAAAAAATCGGTTTTATCCTGCTTTACGGAAAAAGAGAAAAATATCAGATTCAATATTTTCTTACTCGGGGCATGGCTCGCCAAATTGCCATTCCCGGTGGACAGAGTAGCACTGCTCTTAATAAAGGCTATTCCGCCTAACAAATTCTTCCGGAAAATGTACGAGTTCCTCTTCGAGTATTATGTCGAGCGTAAGATCTTTAAGCTGAAGAAAGACAACTTGAGGGGTAAAAGATTTCTGGACTACGGAAACAACGAGGCTGTAAACAATGGTTAAAGAAAATCTATATTTGAGCATTATTATCGCCTCCCGTAATGATGCGCATGGTGGTAATACCTTGCGGCGTACACAGGTGTCTCTCAGAAGTCTTTTGCAGCAACTGGAGGAACACCGTATTGAATCGGAGCTAATCCTGGTAGATTGGAATCCCCCCACCGACCGTCCCTTGCTGAAAGAAGTCCTTCAATGGCCCAACCATCTGAAGTATTGTACCATCCGTATCATCATTGTACCCCCATCAATTCATCAGAGGTATGAATATTCGGGCAAAATACCAATGCATAGAGTGGTCGCTATTAACAGTGGAATCAGGCGGTCTCGAGGACAGTTCGTATTGCCCGGTGCTATTGATTTGATTTATTCGAATGAATTGATATCTTATATCGCCGCAAGAGGCCTGAAGGAAGACGAGTGTTACCGTATCGACCGCTGTGATGTTGATAGAAATATCATTCAATGCGATACGCTTCAGGAACAGTTAGATTATTGCCGGAGCAATATCATTCAAATCAATGACCAGGGTCCCCCGGCAAAGCGGGAAAAATTACCTTACTTACATACCAATGCCGCCGGGGATTTTCAACTCATGTCACGACGGAACTGGCATTTGCTACGTGGGTATCGTGAAGCCCAAATTATCGCGGCCTATGGTGATGGGCTATTTTGTTATATTACTTACGCGGTTGGGTTGCGTGAAGTCGTGCTGAAAGAGCCCTTGCGACTTTACCACATCGACCATAGCGGCAAGTTTACCGAAAGGTCTCACGGGAACGGGCTACCCTTGGAAAACTGGTTGACATTACCCTTCTTACCAGAACACTTCAACAATCTCATACTGAGAGCCTACCGCATCCTGCTGACGACCTTCGGCTATAAATTAAAGGGCAGTGTCGATGGCATACCTACTCTACACTTTGCCGAGTATCGGAGAATCGCCAGGGATATTGTAGCCGGCAAGCACCCCTATATCTTTAACGATGAGAACTGGGGGCTGGGGCAGGATACCCTGGAAGAGTATGTTATCAGCACCGCCGAATGGGACAAAAGCTATGGCAGAGATTAAAAGGGTTTTGATAACCGGCATCACCGGCTTTGTCGGCAGTCACCTGGCTGATTTTATTCTGGCAGATTCCCCTGATGTCCAGATTTCAGGTTTAGCCCGATGGCGGGCGCCGAAAGACAATATCCAGCATATCCTTGATAAAATCACCCTCGAGCCCGGTGATTTACAGGACCTACCCTCCCTGATAGCCGTTCTTTCCAAACAAAAACCGGATGTTATCTTTCACCTGGCGGCCCAGTCCTACGTTCCCTTCAGTTTCACGGCGCCGGTGGCGACACTGAGTACCAATGTCATTGGCACCTGTAACCTACTGGAAGCGGTCAGAGAGCTAAAGAACAGCTCCGGCTACGACCCGATAATTCATATCTGTAGCTCCTCCGAAGTCTACGGGCAGGTCAGAAAGAATGAGGTTCCGATAAAAGAAAAAAACCCTTTCCGGCCGGCTTCACCCTACGCTGTCAGCAAAGTAGCCGAGGATATGCTGGCTTTTCAATACTGGCTTTCCTGGCGGATTAAGACAATCAGAACCCGCATGTTCACTCACACCGGGCCGCGGCGAGGAGAGGTCTTTGCCGAGTCCACTTTCGCCCGGCAGATTGCGGCTATTGAAGCCGAGTTGTCGCCGCCGCTAGTTAAAGTGGGTAATCTGGAAAGCATCCGCACTTTCCTCGACGTCCGGGATGCCGTTAAAGCCTACTGGCTGCTGGTGGAGAAGTGCCCGCCGGGCGAGGTCTATAATATCGGCGGCGTCGAGACGATGACCGTGGGGGCAATGTTAGATAAGCTTCTCACCCTGGCTAAGGTAAAGAATATCAAAGTTAAAGTTGAACCCGAACGCCTGAGGCCATCGGATGTCACCCTTCAGATTCCCTGCATCGACAAGTTCACGGAAGCCACCGGCTGGAAACCGGTTATCAAATTCGATAAAACCTTGGCAGACACGCTTGACTACTGGCGGGATTATTTTAAGGGAAGGCTACAGGGTTCTTAATTGGTTTAAGGATGTTAATGGTAGATGTCTCGAATGTTCGAAAATAAAAAGGTCTTTGTTGCTGGAGGCAGGACCGGCTTTGTCGGCACTAACCTGGCGAAAGCACTGCTGGCAAAAGGCGCCATCGTTTATGCGCATTCGCTCAATCCAGATAAACCGAGCAATTTTACCGCGGCAACGACAAACCTGTTTGAGTCAACCGGCGATTTGAGCCTTTCGGCAAATATCCCGCCCGCTATTGATTATGTCTTTCACTGTGCCGCTCATACCGCTGGCGCCCACGAGATGGCGACTAATCCGGTGGCACAGATTACCCCCAATGTTTTGATGAATTCATTATTGTTGGAAGCAGCCGCCAAAAATAAGGTTAAGAAATTCATCTTCATCAGCAGTTCAGCCATTTACCCGGAACTAGATATTCCTATATCTGAAGACAAGGGATTTGAAGGAGACCCGCCGGGCAACTATTTTGGTGTCGGCTGGATGAAACGTTACGCCGAAAAACTGGCTGAGTTCTACTTCAAGCAGTACGGGATGGAGGTCACTATCATCCGCCCCTCCAATATCTATGGCCCTTATAGCAGTTTCGATTTAGAAAGAGCCCATGTCTTACCGGCTTTGATTAGAAGATTTTTAGAAAGGCAAAACCCGTTGGAGGTGTGGGGTACTCCTGACGTGGTCAGGGACTTTATCTACGTGGATGATTTTATCAGGGGGGCACTCCTTGCCTGTGAAAAGCTATCCGGGTTCGACGTCTGCAACATTGCCAGCGGCCAACTCTATACTATTGGTGAGGCAGTAGCTATTATCCAGGAACTAACCGGGTATCGCGGTGCCATAACTTATAACTCTTCCAAACCGATGACAATCCAGCAACGACAGGTAGATGTTACCAAGGCATCAAAGCTACTGGGTTTTTCCCCGGAAATTTCTTTCCGGGAAGGACTGAAAAGAACGATTGAGTGGTATAAAAACCATAGTGAAAGGTAATCATGGACAAGCAAGCTTTAATCGACTTTGAGGAAGAAATAAAGGACTTATTTTTAGCCGCCAAGATAAGAGCACCGGTTCATTTGAGCCGTGGCAATGAGGATGCCCTGATAGAAATATTCAAAGAAATCAAGAAGAGGGATTGGGTTTTCTCAACACATCGCAGTCATTATCACGCTTTACTCAAAGGTATCGACCCACAATGGGTTAAAAAAGAGATATTAGCTGGCAGAAGTATGGCGCTGAACAACAAGGAGCATAATTTCTTTACCTCTTCTATAGTTGGCGGCTGCCCGCCTATTGCCCTTGGTGTGGCTTTAGCCATCAAAAGAAACCGGTCTAAGAGTCATGTCTGGGTTTTTGTCGGGGATATGGCCGGCGAGTCGGGGCTATTTCACGAATGCACCAAGTACGCCGCCAGGCACGGTTTGCCAATGACATTCGTCATTGAAGATAATGGCCTCAGCACCAATACACCAACGCAGGAGGTCTGGGGCAGGCAGCAATCTGAACCTGACATTAGACGATATAAGTATATTCGCCAGTTTCCCCATATTAATGTCGGCACCTGGGTGACCTTTCGATGAACTATAAAGACGAAGTGACTCAAGCCATGGATATGCTGGCCGCCAATAAGAAAGTGATTTTCCTTGGCCAGAGTGTCCGCTACTCAGGCCATGTTATGTACGGAACCCTGCAAAACATATCAAAGTCACGCCGGATTGAATTGCCCGTATTTGAAGACGTGCAAATGGGGATGAGTATTGGCTTAAGCCTGACAGGATTTATTCCGGTCAGTATCTTCCCCAGGATGGACTTCTTGATTATAGCTACCAATCAACTGATAAACCATTTAGATAAAATTGAACAAATGTCATGCGGGCAATTTAAGCCCAAGGTCATCATAAGAACAATGATTGGCAGCACAACGCCACTTAATCCCGGGCCGCAACATTCTCAAAATCATATCGAAGCGTTGAAGCACTTACTAACTAACGTAGACATTTATCAGTTGGACGATGAAAAATACATAGTACCGGCCTACCACACTGCCTTAGAAGCCGACCGCTCAAGCATCCTGGTTGAATTTGGGGACTTGTATTAGAGTGCTACCATGATAAAGACGGAAGTTATACTATGATAGAAGAAGGTATTTTAAGAAGTTTTCTCGGTAGAAATGC
The DNA here is from genome assembly GCA_016199495.1 of Chloroflexota bacterium. Lineage (GTDB taxonomy): Bacteria > Chloroflexota > Dehalococcoidia > Dehalococcoidales > UBA2162 > JACQGQ01. The sequence goes on along the minus strand of JACQGQ010000040.1, from coordinate 48,611 downwards.
CCTGGTCAGCGGTGGCACCGGTCTCATCGGAAGACAGGTGGTAGAAATTTTGTGTAATGCCGGCGCCGCTGTGAGCCTGGTTTCGCTGGACAAGATAAGGGTCAATAAAAAAGCGAAACATATTTTTGGCGACCTGACCAGCTTCGAATTCTGCCAGGATATAACCAGGGGGATGGAGTTTGTTTTTCACCTGGCTGGCATCAAGGGCAATATTGATGTTACCACGGCTAAACCAGCCAGTTTCCTGGTACCGCTTTTGATGATGAACACCAATATACTGGAAGCCTGCCGCATCAATGAAGTCAGGAAAGTCGTCTATACCAGCTCCATCGGTGCCTACGCCAGCGCCGAGGTTTTCGAGGAAACCGAAAACCCTGATGGGCCTCCAATGGATATGTTCCCCGGCTGGGCGAAAAGGATGGCGGAATTACAGATTCAAGCCTACCAAATCCAGTATGGTTTGGACAATTTTTCGATTGTCAGGCCAAGCAATGTTTACGGGCCAGGGGATAATTTTGACCCGAATAGTGCTATGGTTATTCCATCTTTAATGTATCGAATCTATCATAAAGAAGACCCCGTGCTGATTTGGGGAGATGGCAGTGCCATACGGGATTTCGCCTATAGCCGTGATGTTGCCGAAGGGGTAATTTTAGCTCTTTACCATGGAACAGGCACCGGTTTCGTAAATCTAGGTAGCGGCCAGGGTTATTCAATCAGGGAACTGGTGAAAACATTAAATAGCTTTATTGACTTTAATTACAAATTCGACACGACAAAACCCTCGGGATTTCCCAAAAGAGTGATGAATATATCTCTGGCTAAGAAGCTAATTCATTATAACCCAACAACAAGCCTGCGGGACGGGCTGAAGGAAACCTGGAACTGGTTTGTCAAAAACCAGGATGAATATCTCAACAAGATGAATTACTTCAAAGAGGAGTCAGGTGATAGAAGTTTCTAAAACAAAACTGACCAAGAACTCAGGCATTTTAGAGAATAATAGTTTACCCTCAGGGCGGTAGAACAATGATTAAACCTCAAATCAGAAAGGACATTCTTGCCCGGGGCAAGCCCGAGCCCAAGAATGTACCCTGGTGGGGCGAGCCGAACCTCGGTGGCTGGTACACCGAGGCTGAAATCGATGCCGCCGTCAGGGCAATACGGAAGTCAAACGACTGGTCAACGGGTTTTGGTCCGAATGCCAAAGAAATTGAAAAATTCGAAAACGCCTTCGCCGCGTACTGTGGCACCCGCTACGCCATCGCTATTAACAGCTGCGGCACGGGACTGGATATGGCGATAAGGTGTCTTGACCTGGCGCCGGGAGATGAGGTCATTAGTCCGGCGGTAAATTATAAGGCAGCCCACCTAGCGATAGTGGGCCAGGGGGGTAAAGTTGTTTTCTGTGATATTGACTCCCGGACTCTGAACCTTGACCCGGAGGATGTGGAGAAAAGGATAACGCGGCACACCCGGGCTATCTTCCCCGTTCACATGAACGGCCTGCCGGCGCCCATGGATGAGTTGCTTGATATTGCCGGACGTCACCCTCACCCCAGGTATGGCCCCCTGAAAGTCATCGGTGATGCCGCCCGCGCCTGCGGCGCTACCTATAAAGGGGCAAAGGTAGGCTCACAGGGCTGGCTGACTGCTTTTAGCTTTTATTCCTCTAAACTGATGACGACGCTGGGGGAAGGTGGTATGATTACGACTAATGACCCGGCAGTGGCTGAGCGGCTGCGTAACATCAGGCAGTTCGGCGGGGAAGATGAGTGGGGCAGTAACTATAAAATGACCAAGGTACAGGCGGCCGTGGGCTTGGTTCAGCTCAATCGCCTCGATGAAATGAACCGGCGGCGTCGAGAGGCGGCTCAGCGGCGTTGCAAAATACTGAGCGGAACAGCGGAACTCATCTTGCCCTATGAGCCTCCGAATTGTGAACACCTTTACTATGTGTATTCAATTTTGGTTCAGCCTGATTGGGCCGGAGAGAAGCGAGACAAGATTATTGCTATCATGAGTGAAAAGTTCGGTATCGTCTGCAGCATCTCCAACCCACCGACCTATTTACGCTGGCCCTATATTGCTGAAAAATGCGGAGTTCCCAGACTGGCGGTGTCCGATGACGTCGGCCGGAGGCTGCTCTGCCCGCCGCTCCATCCGCTGTTGACCGAGGAGCAGGAGCTATATATTTGTGCCAGTCTGCTTGAGGCGATAGATATGATTAAAGCCGGCGCTTAAAACACGACTTTGCTTATGATAAAGACAAATAATACTGATGCCGAGAATATAAGAAGTGCCTTAGCCAGACTCCCCGGAGTAGCCACGGTTAATGATGTCCGGATTAAAGACAGGATTATTGAAAGCATTTCTCTTGAAAATAAATCGCTGGGTAGACTGGTGCTACAAAGATTGAATGTGGAGGATTCACCAGCCCTGTTTGATTTCTACTTTCGCGGTCTATCGGAGCAATCCCGGAATTTCTGGCCGCCCTACCCGCTTTTTAATCCGCCCATTAAATCGGCAGAGGAACTGGCAACCAGAATAAGAGACTGGCAAAGAGAGGATGATTGGACATTTTTAAACCTGTTGAAGGAGAAACAGATTATCGGGGCATGCTTGCTTAAAAGGTACCAACCGCAACGGCCGGTGAGCGGATTGGCCGTTCGAGAAGAATTTCAAAAACGCGGGCTGGGATTTCTACTGCAAACCATTATCAATGAGCAGGCGCATCTGTTGGGCTTAAAGAAACTATACGCCACGCTGGCACAGGAAAACATAGCTTCCCGGCGTCTTCATGAAAAGTGTGGCTTCAAACAGACCGGCCGATTAGTGCCGCATTTTGGTTACCAGGATGGCAATAAAGTAGTCGATAGGCAAGAAATTGAGATGGTTCAAGAGTTTAATTAAGGATGAATTAGTTGGAGTCGTACGGTATTTAAGAGAGGTATGAGTGAGGTGAAGGTTACCAGAGCCCGGCTCGACGGCGTCTTAATCATAGAACCGCCGACTATATTTCAGGATTTCCGGGGCAGCTACGTGGAGACCTATAATGAAAAACTCTACACGGAGGCGGGAATCGATATTAAGTTTGTCCAGGATGATATTTCCGTCTCCTCGAAACATGTTCTGCGCGGCATTCACGGCGATGATGTCACCTGGAAACTGGTCTCCTGCCTCTACGGAGAATTCTACCTGGTGGTGGTCAACTGGGACAAGGCTTCTCCCCAGTTCGGGCAGTGGGAGTCATTCACTTTGTCCGAGCAGAACCGGCGGCAGGTGCTGATTCCGCCCAGGTTCGGCAACGGGCACGTCGTCCTGAGCGAGATGGCAATCTTTCACTACAAGCAGTCCACCTATTATGACCGTGCCCGCCAGTTTACCATTCTATGGAACGACCCCAGGCTGAACATTCAATGGCCTGTTGACAACCCTATCTTATCAAAAAGAGACAGCGGTAAAGAGGCTACTCAGATGGCAGAAAAAAGGGGCGGGGGCCCACAATGATAATCAGCCGGACGCCACTACGGATTTCTTTCTTTGGCGGCGGCACGGACTACCCGGCCTTTTATGAGGAACATGGTGGCGCTGTTCTCAGCACCTCCATTAATAAATACAGTTATGTCATCTGCCGCTACCTGCCGCCCTTCTTTGACTACAAGTATCTAATAAGATTTACCAAACGGCAGGAAACTCAAACTATCGCCGAGATAGAACACCTTCCGGTACGGGAGTGCCTGAATTTTGTCGATTTGAACAACCGCGGGGTTGAAATCCAGCACAACGCCGATTTACCGGCCATGTCCGGACTGGGCTCAAGCTCCGCTTTTACCGTAGGCTTACTGAACGCCCTCTATGCTCTCAAAGGACAGTTGGTGACCAAGAGGCAGCTTGCCCTGGAAGCCATCCATATTGAACAGGATATAATTAAAGAAAATGTGGGCTCACAAGACCAGACCACGGCCGCTTTTGGCGGCTTAAATATGATTGAGTTCGGTGGCAGACGTAAAATATGGGTGCAGCCGATAACTCTCGAGCAGACTAAAATAAACTTTCTGCAGGGCCACCTGATGCTTTTCTTTACCGGCTTTCCCCGCAATGCCTCGGAGATTGCCGCCGAACAGATAAAAAGGACACCGGAAAAGACCAAAGAATTGAAAGCGATGCGAGACATGGTGGCAGAAGCGGTTACTATTCTTAACCGCACTGAGGACGGGTATGATGATTTCGGCAAGTTAATGCACCAAGCCTGGATGATAAAACGTAGCCTGACGGAACGCATTACCAGTCCGCTTATTGATGAGATTTATGAGGCCGCTATCGGGGCCGGTGCTTTAGGCGGGAAATTACTGGGGGCTGGCGGCGGGGGATTCATGCTGCTCTTCGTCAGACCCGAGACCCGGCACAAAGTCAGAGAAAAACTGAATAAACTGCTCTATGTCCCGTTTAATTTCCATGACCTGGGCAGCCAGATAGTCTATTACGCCCCGGAACAGAATTATTGATACGGCAGGTAAGAAATTAATGAGGGAAGAAGTAATCCGGGAACTGGCCGAGAGTGCCGAAATTAAGAAAGCGGTGATGAAAAACCTGGCAGATACGATAGTAACTGCCGCTGCAACAATAATAGACGCCTATAAGGCGGGTAAGAAAGTGCTTTTAATCGGCAATGGCGGCAGCGCGGCCGATGCCCAGCACATTGCCAGCGAGCTTGTCGGGCGTTTACGAAGGGAAAGGAAAGCGTTGCCCGCCATCGCCCTGACCACCGATACTTCTACCCTGACGTCTCTAGCCAATGACTACGGCTACGATGCCGTTTTCAGTCGCCAACTGGAGGCGCTGGTTAATCGAGGGGATGTCCTTATTGCCATTACGACCAGCGGCACTTCGCCCAATATACTGAAGGCGATTGACACGGCACGCTCTCTGGGCGCCGTCGTGATAGCCCTGACCGGAGAAAAGGGGAAGCAATTGAGCAACAAGACGGAGCTAACCATTACAGTACCATCGGCTAATACTCAAAGGATACAGGAAGCACATATTACCATCGGGCATATTATCTGCCATCTGGTGGAGCAGGAGCTGTTCGTTGACTAAGGCGGTATTTCTCGATAGGGACGGTGTTATCACGCAGGAACCACCGCACTACGCCCACAAATTAGACCAACTGGCTTTGATTGCCAAAGCCAGCGACGCCATCCGGCGGCTTAATGAAGACGGGTTTTTGGTCGTTATCGTCTCCAATCAAGCCGGTATCGCCCACGGCTACTATCAGGAAGCAGATACCGCAGCCTTCAACCAGGCCTTGGGAGAGAAACTGATGGAAACTGGGGCTTGTATCGATGCCTTCTACTACTGCCCCCACCATCCGCAAGCAAAAGTAGAGAGATACCGGGCAGACTGCGACTGCCGGAAGCCCAAGCCGGGGATGTTGCTGCTGGCGGAAAAAGAGCTGGGCATAGATATGAAAAGCTCATATATGGTTGGCGATAAGCTGACCGATATCGAAGCCGGGCAAAGGGCTGGTTGTGAAACGATACTGGTGAAAACAGGATATGGCGGTGAAACGGTTCAAAATAACCGGATTGAGTGTAGCTACATTGCTGACGACTTGTACGATGCCGCCAGGCATATACTGGATTTACCCCGAAACCGAAGAAGGCATGATGATACATTGGCACACCGAACTACCTAATCAAAAAGTAAAAAGGGGTACCGCTAGAGAGGCAGACAGGAGACCCGTGTATGGACAGGATACTGGTGAGTGGAGCCGGCGGCTTTATCGGTAGCCACCTGGTGAAAAGATTAAAAGCCGAGGGTAACTGGGTGCGGGGTGTGGACTTAAAATATCCTCCGTTCCGTAAAACCCAGGCCGATGACTTCGTTATCGGTGATTTGAGGGACCCCCGTATCTGCACCAAAGTAACCGACCAGCCGTTTGACGAGGTCTATCAGCTTGCCGCCGATATGGGTGGCGCCGGCTTTGTCTTCTCTGGGGAGAATGATGCCGATATTATGCATAATTCTGCTCTAATAAATTTGAATATGATTGAAGCCAGCTACAAAGCGGGCGTTAAAAAAATATTCTATTCTTCCTCCGCCTGCATTTACCCGGAATACAACCAGAGAGACCCGGATAATCCCAGATGTTCCGAGGATTCGGTCTACCCGGCAGCGCCGGACAGTGAATATGGTTGGGAGAAGCTGTTCAGCGAACACCTGTACCTGGCTTTTATGAGAAATTACGGTATAAATGTGCGCCTTGCCCGCTTCCATAATATCTTTGGCCCCGAAGGGTCATGGAACGACGGCCGGGAAAAAGCACCGGCCGCCTTCTGCCGCAAGGTGGCCGAAACTCCTGACGGCGGCGAGATTGAGATGTGGGGTGATGGCTTTCAAACCCGCTCTTTCCTCTACATCGACGAATGCCTGGAGGGTGTCCGGCGATTAATGAAATCTGACTTCATTGGTCCGGTGAATATCGGTTCCGAGGAAATGGTGTCCATCAACAAGCTGGCGGAAATTATTATGGATATAGCGGGTAAGAAACTTTCCATTAAACATATCCCGGGGCCTCTCGGTGTTCGCGGGCGGAATTCAGATAACCGCCTGATTGAAGAGAAGCTGGGCTGGAAACCAACGGCGCCACTGGTGGAGGGATTAAAAGAAACCTACCACTGGATAGAGAAGGTGGTGGCCGCAGATAAAAAGCAGGAGGCTAAGCGTAATTGACGAAGACTATCTCGGTATTTGGCCTCGGTAAGCTGGGCTTTCCCATAGTCGCTTGCCTTGCCAGCAAGGGCTATCGGGTTATCGGTTATGACCTCAACCCGGCAACAATAAAAGCCGTCAATGAGCGCCAGCCTAATATTCACGAGCCGGGACTGGCCGAATTGCTGGAAAAAGTGGGGGATTTATCGGCCACCGTTGATTACAGGTATGCCGTCGAGAACTCCGAGGTAACCTTTATCGTCGTGCCAACCCCCAGCCAGGCAGATGGCAGCTTCTCGACAAAATACGTGGAGGCGGCTGCCGGGCAAATAGCTGAAGGTATCAAAGCTAAAAGGGCTTACCATCTGGTGGTGCTTACCAGCACAGTTCTCCCCGGAGCCACTGAGGGGAGGATTAAACCCTTGCTGGAAAAGGTCTCCGGCAAGAAATGCGGCCCGGATTTCGGGTTGTGTTACAGCCCGGAGTTCATCGCCCTGGGCACCGTTATCCGGGATTTTTTATATCCTGATGTTATCCTCATTGGAGAATCAGACCCGAAATCCGGGAAATTACTATCGGGAATTTACCAGACCGTTTGCCAGAATAACCCGCCGATAGTAAGAACGGCCATCCAGAATGCAGAACTGGCTAAAATTTCCCTCAATGCGTATGTAACCATGAAGATAACTTTTGCCAATACCCTGGCCGAACTTTGCGAACGGATACCCGGTGGCGACGCCGAGGCAGTTAGCCGGCTGCTGGGATTTGACTCGCGCATCGGCCGAAAATACTTATCTGGTGCCCTTGCCTACGGCGGCCCCTGCTTCCCCAGGGATAACCAGGCCTTCGCCTTCTTTGCTAAAACGGTGGACTGTGAAGCCAGGCTGGCTGAGGCTACGGATAGAGAGAACGAGCATCAGAACGAGCGCATAGTTGCCCTGGTCAGGCAAAGGCTTGGTGAGGTAAAAGGTAAGCGAATTGCTGTTCTTGGTCTGACATATAAGCCGGAGACGGATGTTATCGAGGAATCGGCGGCTGTTAGAATCAGTGGCGCTCTGTTACAGCAAGGCGCCAGACTATCAGTTTACGACCCGGCCGGCCTGGAAAATGCGAGGAAAGTCCTGGGTGAGAAGGGTGTAATCTATACCACTTCAGCAAAGGCTTGCCTGAAAGATGCCGATTACTGTATTCTGGCAACCCCCTGGAATGAATTTAAAAACCTTAAACCGGCCGACTTTATTTCCGGTATGAAGAAGCCGGTACTTCTGGATTGCTGGAGGTTTTTCGATAGTGATGGATTTAGCGAGCAGATGGACTACACCGCCATCGGCTTTTATCGAGGCGATAAAAATGAAGGATAAAATAAGCCACTCCACAATTAAGGATTTCTGGGAACAGGGTCCGCCGAATTCGCCCGCAACGGGGCCTCCGTTACCAGCGCCGATTTCAGCCAGACCGCCGTCGAGACTACCCGCAGTCTGCTTAAGGAAGCCAATTTGGCAGCCAATGTGCTACAGGCAGATGCCACCGCCTTACTTTTTAAGAAAGACACTTTTGACTGCGTTTATTCCTTCGGAGTTTTGCATCATATTCCGGATATCGGAAAAGCCTTATCGGAAATAAAGAGGGTGCTTAAGCCAGGCGGACAGCTTATGGTCATGCTCTATAACCAGGATAGCCTGCTTTATGGCTACAGTATAGTTTATTTACGAGGGATACGGGAGGGACTGCTGAAAAAACTTACCATGGATGAACTCCTTGCCCGCTATTCGGAGCGGAAGGAAGACAATCCTTATATCAAAGTATACACCAAGTCAGAGGCGCAAGCCCTGTTCTCAACATATTTTGAGTCCTGTTCAGTCATTGATGTGCCGGATAGATACGAGCTTGGCTGGCATCTGATAATAAAGGGCAGGAAGCCCCGTATTAAATACGGGGCAGGCTAGGTTAACTCGATGCTGACCATATTCACCACCCCCAAACCGTTTAGCGGACACGATAAGGTTACTCAGACCAATGCCATTCGGAGCTGGCTACGTCTTCGCCCTGAATGCCAGGTTATATTAATCGGTAATGAGGCAGGGGCAGCCGGGGTTGCTTCAGAACTAGGCATAGCGCATATTCCCGAGGTAGAGTGTAATGAGTATGGCACACCCCTGATTAGCTCCATCTTCAACCTGGCTCAGAGCGCCGCCAGGTATCAGCTTATGTGCTATGTCAACGCCGATATCATCTTAATGAGTGATTTCCTGCCGGCGGTCGAGAGTGTGCGCAAACGTCCGTTTTTAATGATAGGGCAGAGGTGGGACCTCGACCTGGATGAAACGGTGAACTTTGACGATACCCAGTGGGAATCCCGGTTGCAGGCTCGCCTTGCCAAGAATGGTAAACTTCACCCCCGGAGTGGTATTGATTATTTCGTTTATTCCCACGGATTATATGATAACGTCCCTCCATTTGCTATCGGCAGGGGTGGATGGGACAACTGGCTAGTCTACCAGGCACGTCGCTTGAAGGTGCCAGTAATTGATGCCACTCAGGTCGTTACTGCTGTCCATCAGAACCATGGTTACTCACATATCCCCAACGGGGAAACTGTTGTCTGGAAGGGAGCGGAGGCGGTGATGAACCGCGAACTGGCCGGGCGGGGGGAGCACGTCCTTACTCTGGAACACGCCACCCGGAGGCTGACGCCTCAGGGGATAAAACAGGCGTTGACATTACGGGACCTCTACTTCCGTCTGGAGGTAGCGCCACTTTTGTATTCACATCTGCGTTTTCTGCGCCGGCCAATGAAAACACTAACCAGACTGATAATATATATCAGGTCAATGCTGGGGATGACTCAAAATTAAAATATCGGCAAGCTCTGACCTATAGTTAGATTATCGATATACTTCTGAGATACCGGCACTATAGATTTTATTCTTGCTGGCGAATATGTCAGGATATTCCACTACCAGGTTCTGAACAGTCAAATCTACCTTCCTCAGGTAAATATAGCCGTTGATTTCCCTTCCCTGCTGATATTCATAGATAAGATTACGCACTTTATCCGGATGAACCAGACCCTGACTCTCAAATACTCGTGTTCCCAGTAAAGGTCCAGCATAGGTAAATCCCTCTCTTTTGCCATACTGCGTTATCCATTTAGCCGCGCTACTTTCCTGGTCACGTATCCATACCCGCACATCCGAACCTTCTGAATTCAACATCATTGATTCCCGATGACCGGCTAGTTGATAGGTCGTGCCGGTGGTGGACATAAAGAAAAGTATTAACACCGGGAGGATAATCCAATGAGGTCTGGCTCTCAGCCATTTCGCCGCCATAATACCCCCGATGACGAAAAATGGGGATAAGACAGGCAGCATCTGGAAGAATATCCTCTCCATACTATAGAATACTGAGATAAGGGGGAGGGCAACGCTGATTCCCAGCAGGGCACTGCCTGCCAGTGCTAGTAGAAAATACTCCATCTCAAATTTCGAACCTAAAAAATCCGGCTTAATCTGGCCTGATTGAGGAACAGACACCATTCTCTTGTAGCTGACTACAGCGCTTAACACGCCGATGGCGACCAGGGCGACAGTGAACCAGGAAACAACAAGCCGTATCTGCTGTGGAATGGTGGCTATATTTTCGCCCAGGGCGGCGGTGACTGTTGTCCCCTTAGCTTCGATGAGAAACCACTGGTTTAAATTCAAAAATGTCTTACCTATAAATCCGACGCCAACACTGAAAGGGACTCCTGTTATCTGGCTATACCAAAAGAAAAGCATAATGAAAAACAATAACACGATAGTTGTTGTTACCCCCCTTGTCAATCGAAATTGAGCCAGAACCAGAGCAGCCGACTGAGAAGTATCGGCATCACTATTGGGCGTGACTTCTCCTGATAATGGATTGGAGAGTGTACCTGCGGCCATGGTATTTTCAGGTGGAGCCGCCGCTTTCCTCTGGCTATGCAGAATGCCGGGAATTATCTGCATTCCCAGCCAGGTAAAAAACAGGAGAAAGAAGAATATATAGGCCGTGGCGTAGTGTGACGTGATAGAAACAGCCGCAAAAATGATGAAGAGAAGCCTTTTAGCAAACTCGCCTATGTCCTGATGGAAGAGAACCATTATTGTCAGGGCAAAAAAGAGAACAGCCATGTTGTTGGTACTAACCCCCGTCGTCCATAAGAAAGTAACCTGTGCCATAAACAAGAAGGAGGCGAGAAAAGCATCGCCGCTGCCAATGTATTTTCGACAGATAATATAGACGACCAGCGGTGAGCTAGAGAAGAGAAGCGGGTAGAGAATTTTAAATAAATACTCGCCATTTAAATTCATCAAAGACTGATACATTGTCGGCAGTAAGGAGATACTCAAGTTAGCATCCTGTAGATACATATTATAAAGACCCCAGTGTCCTTCCTGGAGGGTTCGTTGAAAGAGGTAATAAAAATCATGGGCGTCCGCACCTAAGACGTGGTTTAACCTCAATGCCAGCATGAGCACCAGAGAGATACTGATGAAATAGATGAAGCCGGGGTATAGCCCTTGAGAAATTTTGTCACGGCAAAATGAAACCAGGATAACACAGGCTGGAATTAATAAAAGCAAAAGCATTAACAATACATTATTATCCGACATGTTCATCAGGCGTGTGCCCACGATAGTCAGCAGCGGAAAGAATGAGGGCACGATGAAAAGCGCCTTTTCCATGGTCGTTAGCTTGAGATTGGGGAGGGATAAGACAATACCTTTGTTTCTGATATAGGCAACAATGGACAAAACAATAGTTGCCGTACTGAATAAAATAAGGATGGGGATAGTTGATAAAGGCCTGATATAACCAAGAGCGAGCAGCGCACTATTTAACAGTAGTCCAAAGAACATAGAAAAGGCAACGCTGAGCCCAAGGGATAAGACAATTTTGTCAGCCAGCCCCGGTTTATTCAGTTTCAGGATAGACAGGATAAGAAAGCCGGGGATAAAGGTCAGAAACAAAAAGCCGGAGATTTGTCTCAGGAAAGGGATATCGAGCAATATCGCGATACCGGTGAGAGCAACAAAGGCAATTATGGAGGCGGTCCATTTAGCTGGCGATAAACTAACCTCTCGCTCGGTCATATCTTTCTCATTTTTATAGGGCTAACCTAACAGGAAATTGCTCCTTTACTCAGGCTTCCGGTCACTGAGGTGCCAAACGGTCAAGAATTGCAGAGAACTTCCTTGCCATTTCCCGGTGGCTGTGTTTGTTTATCTCCGAGTCTATGCTATTATAGGCTAAATCGCCTTTTAACTTATACTCCCGGTACAAGTTCTTAAGGGTCTGCTTAATATCTTCTACAGTTGCTGCCTGCTTGCCAGCTTTAGTCTTGTTTAGTAGTTCAGCGACCACATCATCAGCTGCCCCTCCTGTAGCGAGAGTTGGCCTCCGCGTTCCAAGGTATTCGTATATCTTCCCGGTGTAAACGCCCTTTTCTTGAGGGTCATCCCAATCTAAGAAAAGCAACAACTGTGACTCTCTCTGCTTGATAATGGCGGCCTGTCGAGGCACCACCCCATGTTGCTTGACAATATTTGATAGCCCATATTGCTTAATTTCCTTATCCAACCAGTCGTGCTTGGAACCATAAAATCTAACTTCAACGTCCACCGGGTCTATTGTTTCATCGGAGATTAAGTCTCTCAAGGCGGCGAAAAGCCTTGAGGGCTGCTGCTTTCCTCTATAAATCGTGCCGGTATAGGTAATGGTGAATTTGTCTGTCAGCTTTACCGGTGGGATGTTCACCTGTAAGGGGTCGAAGCCGTGGGTAACTGTGTAAACAGGCTTTCCTTTATGCAACACCCTTAGTTCCTCAGCCCAGGGTTCTGAGACTGTGGTCAGGACATCCGCCGTAGATAGTGTTTTTTTCTCTAACCTCTGGTCAATAGCCTTTCTTAAAGAACTGTAAGAGTAATTGTGGTTCTGTGACCAGAGGTCAGGAAAGTCCGCCAGCCAAGGGATTCTGTGCTTAGCTTTTAGATTGCTAGCGATAATGTGGCTGATTGTCGGGTGGCAGCTAATCATGGCATCTATTTTTTCATGCTCAAGTAAATTATTGCCTGCTTCCAAAGCAAACCGTTGCCAGCCTCGATGCGAGTCAGGATAGTTAAGGATTTCCCCAGCGCGGGTAAGAAAAAAATCTACCACTGATGTCTTAGAGTCTGTCCCAAATCGGTTCTTTACCTGCATTTTTATATCTTCGTCCAACTTAAAGCCAAATAGCTTCTTCCAGAAGACCAAAACATCCCGGTAAGGTGTTTCCACAACCCGGAAAGGCAATTGCCTTTTTTCAAGGAGAAGTGGTGTTAGCACAACCGGCTCCCAACCGAATTCCGGGAGGTAACTGGCTAAAGGTAGGGTGCGAAAGCTCCCCCCGGAGAGAGTCAGGGGGTGCAGGAAGCCGATAATAAGAACTTTCTTCAAGTTAAGACCTTCTTACCTAAATTAGCTGTCTTGGGTAGTCTAGCCTCAATGATAGCCCCTGTTTCCTGCCATTGCGGGTCAGCCCACATATCTTCAGTGATTTTAGTAATGCCTATTTGTGCCTCGGGGACAAACTGCTTTAATAGTGCCACGTAGTCTCTCTGCCACAAGCCATAAGGTCGAATTCCGAGACTATGATTGGCTTTATTGTTGGGTTTGCAGATGTGCTGTTCCACGAGGATTAATCCTTTGCGGGCAACTCGGACCATCTCCTTGATAATACCCTGGATTTTATCCCGCCCAATGTAGATTAAAACAGCGTCAGTGAAGACAACATCAAAGCTGTTATCCGGGAATTGGCTGAGTTCATCCGCCTTGCCCACCGAAAGCTTGACATTGGAGATACCCGCCGCGGCAAATAACTCTTTGCCCTTTTGGATGGCGAGCGGGTTAATATCAATGCCCTGAATCTTTATGCCGGGGAACTTTTGGGCAATCATGTATAGATTCGGGCCGCAGTTGCAGCCTATTTCCAGGATACTGGAAATAGGTGAGAAATCAGCTATTCTTTCCGTTAAGAAGGGACGGTGGCTGTGGTTTCGTGAGTCCCAGTAGCTCAATACCCACTCATTTTTTCCGGGGTACCGTTTGTTGTTCCAATCATTGCCTTTACGGTCGCGCCGTGTCGCCCATTCCCTTTCGCGCGCCCTGGTGCCAACGATACGTTCGGCGATGAGATAGGGTCTCAGGTTGGCATATATTCGTGCCACCAGATTGTAAAAAGGTGGCCATTTTTTTAATAGATGCGTTAGTCGCTCTTTCATTACCTTAATAAAAGTAAAACTTTTAATCTCTGTAGAAATTACGGATTGACGCTATGACATATTCCACCTTGTCATCGCTTAATTCCGGGTAGAGAGGTAAGGACAGTACCTCTCTTGAAATTCTCTCGGTTTCCGGGAGATGAAAATGCCCCAGACCCAGCGCTGGCTGATGGTGCATCGGCTTGGGCCAGGAAATCAAAATTTCAATGCCGCACTGGCCGAGGTGGGAGACAAGCTTATCCCGCTCTTCAGCCCGCACGACATAGTTGGTATAGACGTCAAAATAGCGCCCTGGCTGTGGGGGGGGTGGTGTGGTTATCTGCGGTATTGCAGACAAGCCCCGCTCATATAGCGAGGCTAGCTCTCGTCGCCTCTCAATCCACTGCGGCAGGTGCTTCAGCTTCACATCAAGAATAGCCGCCTGCAGATTATCCAGTCGGCTATTAAATCCAAAAAAGGCGATGTCCTCCTTTGTCTCCCTGCCATGGTCTCTAAGGAGACGTATCTTTTCGGCTAGCTCACTATCATCAGTAACTACGATGCCACCATCACCAATGCCGCCTAAAATTTTGGCCGGATAGAAGCTAAAGCACCCGGTCAGACCGAAGGAGCCAGCCTTCTTACCATCGAAGGCCGCCCCCAGAGCCTGGGCAGCATCTTCAATTACCAGGAGATTGTGTTTACGAGTAATCTTCATCAACCTTTCCATATCACAAAGGCGACCATTGAGGTGGACCGGTATGATGGCTTTGGTCTGTGGGGAGATGGCTTTTTCCACCTGTGCCATGTCCATATTAAAATCCTGGCTCACATCCACCAGAATTGGCGTCGCCCCGCAGTGAACGATAGCGGCCACGGTAGCGACAAAGGTGTGGGCGACGGTGATAACCTCGTCACCCGGTCCGACTCCGGCAGCCAGCAAAGAGAGGTGCATGGCATCGGTACAGCTATGGACACCCACCGCGTAATCCACCCCGAGAAAGGAGGCAATATGCTCCTCAAAATCTCGTAATTGCTGACGCATTATAAAATCGCCACCGCATAGTATCTCTTTAATGGCAGCATCAATCTCGCCCTCCAGACCATGGTAGTGCCGCGGGAAATCGACAAAAGGGACTTTATAGTTCATATCAATCTTTACACTCCTTTCAACAGATGAATAGCCTCATTGACAATGTCCTCTGCTGACAGAGAATAATATTTACATAAGTATGCCTGGCTGCCAACTTCAAAGCAAAAACAGTCTTTAATCCCTACTCGCCTGAAGGCAATACCCGAGATACCCGATTCGGCAAGTACCTCGGCTACGGCACCTCCCAAGCCACCAATTATGCTATGTTCCTCAATAGTAATGATTGCTTTAGTTTCTGTCGCTGCGGCGAGCAACGCTTCAGCATCCAGGGGCTTAACCGTGTGCATGCTTAGCACTCGTGGCTTAATTCCCTTCTGCTCCAACTGCTTGGCTGCCTGAACAGTATTATATAGTATCCCTCCGCTGGCAACCAAAGTGATATCATCCCCATTGCGCACTGTAATCGCTTTGCCAATTTGGAAATCTGGAACCGCTTCATGAACTACGGGGTCTCCGGTTCTAGCCAATCGCAGGTAGCACGGCCCTGGAAATTCAGCGGCTTCTCGTGTGGCTAAGGCTGCTTCTATGGGGTCACCTGGTGCGATTACCGTCATGTTGGGTAAGGCACGCATAATAGCCAAGTCCTCGGTAACATGGTGAGTCACGCCTAAAGCACCGTAGACTAACCCACCGCCTGAGGCGACAATCTTCACGTTAGCATTATGGTAGCAGACGTCATTCCGTATTTGCTCGACACAGCGGAAGGTCGGGAAATTAGCCAGGGAGTAGGCAAAGACAATCTTACCAGACATAGCCAGCCCGGTGGCGATACCCATCATATTCTGCTCAGCTATGCCAACGTTAATGAAACGGCGGGGAAACCCTTGAGCAAAAGGTTCAACCAAAGAATAACCGACATCCCCCACCAGCAAGAAGATACGCTCATCAGTTTTTGCCAGGTCCATCAGTGCTCGGATAAAACCAGCTCTCATCCAAATACCCCTAGTTCAGCTAGCGCCTGTGCCAGTTGCTCATCATTGGGTGGCTTGTAATGCCAGGCAAGCTGACCCTCCATAAAACTGACTCCCTTTCCTTTGACGGTGTGGGCAATAATACAGCTCGGTCTTCCCGGCTCAAAAGGGACACTCAGTAATGCCTTCTCAATCTGTTCAAAGTCGTGCCCGTCTATCTCACGTGTCGCCCAGCCAAAGGCTTGCCATTTGCTGGCCAATGGTTCAAGGTCGAGGACTTCTTTCACCGTACCAAAGCTCTGAATCTTATTATAGTCGACAATAGCGATGATATTATCCAGGTGGTGATGGGGGGCAAACAGGGCTGCTTCCCATGTTGACCCTTCATCACACTCGCCATCACTGAGTAAGACGAATACACGGTAGGGCTGCTCCTCTCGCTTACCGACCAGTGCCATCCCGCAGCCAATGGAAAGCCCGTGTCCCAGGGAACCAGTAGATGCCTCGACACCGGGGACACTACGAGTAATGTGTCCCGGCAGATGCGAGCCGTCAAGATAGAATGTCTCCAGCCAGTCTCTAGGGAAAAACCCCTTCTCAGCCAGTACCGCATAGACGACGGCGCAGCCATGTCCCTTGCTCAGGATGAAGCGGTCGCGGTCAGGCCAATCTGGCCGAGCGGGGTCCAGGCGCAATACTCGGTTGTATAGCACTGTCAGCAAATCGGCTGCCGAGAGAGACGTGCCAACATGGGAACTTTGGGCACGGTGAATCATTCTTAGAACACGTACCCGTGTTTGCCTAGCTAGGGCTTGGTATTTTTCTACGCTAATTTCACTCATTCTATAACCGCATAACCAATGTAAGGGTCAAATTCAACCCGCTTTATTGTCAGTCTATTTATCCCTATTGTTTCCAAAAGAGCCAGGGTTTCCCCTGGCCAGAGGGGATTATCCAGTTCATCAAAGGCAACTATGGCTCCCTTGGGCATTCTGGGGAAGAAGCTTTCTAGGGCAGCTTTTGTCGGCTCATATAAATCGAAGTCAAGAAACAATAGACTCACCACCAGATGTTTATTATTCTCGATAAACTCAGGAATAGTCCTGACGGCGTCTCCTTTTATCAACTCTACTTTGGGAATATGCCCTAGAAATCGGTTACTATCATAAATTTTGATTAACTCGGTTAATTCATCGTAGGAGTCGGCGTAGAAAGCTCCAGCCTCGATATGCGTGAACTTACTCCGGTCTTTCTCATTTACCACCGGGAATCCGCCGAAGGTATCGAACCCGTAGATACGCCTGGTCAAATTAACTGGCTCTAAGACGGAGCTAAGCTGTGCCCAGGCTATCAGCCCAAACCCGTGATGAACACCACACTCTATAATCGACCCTTTAACACCTAATATCTGCTTAAAAATTTCATATTGGGCTAACAGGCGAGTAACTTTTTGCCGTCGCACATATTTGGTGAAGTTTTCTAATTTTGTCTCGACACTATCCGGGCACTTCAGGAAAATCTCTTCAATTCTCTTGCCGACTTCTTGCTCGGCTTTGGTTCTAAACCCGCCCTCAAGCTTGCCATTGGCGCTCATATCTCTCCCCCTCATCTTTGGCTGACTGCCCAGCCTAGCTCATATTCCTTTCACGCTTTTCATTCGATTTCAATCCTCCCCTCTAGTCCGTAATTTCTGTACCATTGCACAAACTTCTCCAACCCCTCCTCTAATTTACACTTGGGTTCCCATCCCAGGAGATTTTTAGCCTTGGTGGCGTCAGCAATAAGCCGCTTAACCTCGCCTATTCTTGGCTCGATATGAACTGGTTTGATATTACCCTTTTTTCCGCTTAAGGCAATGAGCATATTGGCTAAGTCGAGTATCGACTCCTCCCGGCCGCTGCCAAAGTTGATTGGCTCGGTTAGCGGCTCATTATGGTTTAAGACTAAATCATAAGCTCTGACTGCATCCTCAACATAGGTGTAATCCCTGGTTTGTCGCCCGTCTCCATAGATAATAGGGGACAGATTGCTCAGGATTCTCCGAGTAAATATCGATATCACTCCCCCATAGCCGATATCCCTCTGCCGCGGGCCAAAAATATTGAAGAGCCTGACGATGCTTATATTCATACCGTAGGTATGAATATAAGCATAGCACATCCGGTCAGCCGCAATTTTACTGGCGCCATAAGGATGGGGAGCATTCAAGGGGTGCTGTTCATCTATCGGGGAATATTGAGCCGAGCCATATACCTCACTGGTCGAAGCATAAATTACCTTCTTGGCATCATATAGCCTGGCTACTTCCAGGATATTCTGTGTCCCCATAACATTCACTTCATAGGTAAGTTTAGGCTCAATATAAGACCTGTCCACATGAATCTGGGCTGCCAGATGAAAGACGACATCGACATCACGCGTAATCTTTTCCAGCAGGTCAAAGTCTCTAACATCACCTTTTATCAACTTGAAATTTCGGTTATCCAGTAGATGCTTGACATTGGTCAGGTTGCCACTCATAAAATTATCCAGGCACAATACAGTGTGATTTTCTTTGGTGTATTTGTCACATAAATGGCTGCCAATGAATCCGGCGCCTCCGGTTATCAGCATTTTCATTTTTTATACCTCCGGCTCACCTCTCGATAGAGCTCCTCATATTTCTCCACTCCCTTCTTTAAAGATAAATTTGACTTGATATACTCCTTTGCCTTTTGTGTTTTCTCCCGGGCTTCCGCCGGGTGCTCAAGAACATACTGTATCATATCTCTTAATTGCCCTTTATTTCCATATTCCACCAAATAGCCGGCGTCTATCTTCTTCACATCCTCGCCAGCACCGGAATTATTACTGACGATAATCGGGGTATTACACAGCACTGCCTCAAAGGGTGCCCAGGCGCCCTGCTCATATCTAGAGGTCTGCACGACGACATCGGCATCAACCAGTGCCGCTAGCTTGGCAGCTCCATCCAGAAATCCGGTAAATAAGATTTTGTCTGACAAATCCAGCTCCCTGATGAGCTTATCCAGGGTGGGCTTATAGCCATCGTCATTACCCACGATTACCAGAATAACATCGCTCCTTGACTTAGCCAGTTCATTAAAAGATTCCACCAAAAAGTCCAGCCCTTTTATCCAGTTTATTCTGCCCAGGAACAGGACTATGCCCTTTTCTTTAATATTATATCCTTGCCGGAATAAGCCCGGCGCTGGCAGCCGCGCAAAGTTGTCAACGGCAAATGGCGGCGGAATTAAAACTATCTTATCTTGATTTACGCCGAATTCTTTATATTCGTTGACTCCTAGCTCAGTCTCAGCAATAACTTTACTGGCATCCCTTAATATCCTATAGCCATAGGTAATATCAAACAACCACCGCAGCAACCACTTGAGGCTCTTTTCACCGTGCCTTCTGGGGAGGGAGCCGTGGGTATCCAGGACATAAGGCATACCATATTTAACGGCATAGTGGTGGAGCACGATATTCTGGAAGCTGCGCAAGCAGTGCAGGTGGATGACATCAAAGTCTTTCAGCCCCTTCCTTGTGGCGGCAATCATACCCGGCATCAAGTATAATCCCAACAAATTCAACCAGCTCCGAAAAGGGTAAACCTTAACTCGCGGCAGAGAATTGGCATATTCCTGGTCCGATTTGTAATCGCTGGCATATATCACCACCTCATGTTCTCTTTTCATCAGGGCTTCCGAGAGCTGATATAAGAGCTTTACCGTACCATTAACCTGTGGGGAGAATATGGCAAATACCTGTAAAATTTTCATGTCTAACCTTTATGCCAGTAAGAGCTAACAATACCTTTAACTTTATTAGCCAATTCTTTGGCTTGCGCCTTGTGGCGCAGCGAAAGAAGCACTGCCAGCTCCTCTTTTAAGAAGTTCGGGTTAAAGAAATAGTATTTACCGAATCTCTTCTTAAGGAAGAATTCCTTAAAGGCTTCGCTCTCAAAGGCAGCCAGTTCCGCATCAGAGCAATCATCGGTCAAATTGGCATTGACATGGAGGCTCCACTCTTGTGGAGACGTACCATCTCTTTCTATCAGCCCGGCTTCAAGGGCATGGTCATATAGCTCCGTCCCGATTAAGGGGGTTGTCAGGGAAAAGCCGTAATAATCTAGCTCAAGCTCCCGGGCGAAACTCATAGTTTTTCTGATGGTGGTCCTGTTTTCACCCAGCATCCCAATCATAAAGTAGCCGGTGGTATAAATACCGGCCTCCCTGGTATATTTGACCACCGTTCTTACCCGGTCAAGGGCTACGTTCTTTTTCATCGAGTCCAGTATCTGCTGGGTGCCTGACTCTATGCCATAGGCGATGCCGCGGCAGCCGGCATCATACATAGCTTCAAGCAGTTCTTTTGTCATCAGGTTGATGCGACCGTTGCAATACCAGGCGACCTTCAATCCCCTTGCCTTCAATAACTGGCAAAATTCAAAAATTCTCTTTCTATCGAGGACAAAGGTATCATCATTGAAGAAAAAACCATTTACTCCATACTCCCGGTAGAGCAGTTCCATCTCGTCAATGATATTTTCCGGGCTTCGTGCCCGCCACGTTCTGCCCCACATGCCTTTGAAACAAAAGGTGCAGCTATAGGGGCAGCCTCTGCTTGATACCAGGTTGGTACTCTTGATTTTACCGAAATCCTTAACTTTGAACCCAAAGCGCTCGAAATGATTTTGCAGGTAACGATTCATATCTAAAAGGTGTCTGGCCGGGAAGGGAACAGTGTCCAAGTTGGCGATAGGTTCTGCTGGCTCGGCGACGATGATTCGGTCACCATCTTTATAGGCGATACCTTTAATATCGCTGAAGTTATCACCGTGCTTTATCGCCGAAACAAGGTTGACGATAGTTTTCTCCCCCTCCCCGATAACTACGAAGTCGGCCCGGGAGGACTGGAGCATTTCCCGCGGCAGCGTCGTCGCCAGAGGACCACCCAAGATTACTCCGGTCTCAGCATTGGCTTTCTTGATAGTATCGACTAATCTCAAGATGCCCTCATGTTCCGTAACCATGCCGGTAATACCTACCATATCAGCCGCGGCTGTTTTTCGCTGCAGTTCGTTATCGCTTATTTTTTCTACATTAAGGTCGATGATTTCGACACTGTAGCTGGCCTGTTCTAAGGCGGCGGCGATGTAGGCCAGTCCCAGTGGCACATAGACATTCGGACTCCAGGAGTTAAGCTTCGGGTTAAGTAGCAGTATCGTCACGCTGATTCCCCTCTACCAGCGACTTCACCAAGGGCGGCTTCAAGCTGTTGAGCTATTCTATCATAACTGTGCGCTTGCTTCACGTAGCTTAAAGCGGCTTGCCCTAATTGTTGCCTGTCCTGGGGTGATTGAAGCAGTGCGATTATCTCGGAAGCTATCTCGCCAGGGGTAGTGGCATAAACTATCCCCTGCTCTCGGCCGTGAATTATGGCCGTCATGCCGGGCAGCGGCGTGGCAACCACCGCCTTGCCGCAAGCCAGATACTGGACTATCTTGGTCGGGAAGATATCCCGGGTAGTAGCTGTCAGCCGGAAGATATTTATACATACTGCCGCCAGATTGATGTAGCCGGGCATCGTCTCATAGGGTTGGAAGCCGGTGATGATGACCTGCCTTTGCAGACCCAATTCCGTGATTATTCTTTCCAGCCCGGGGCGCTGAGGTCCATCACCGACGATGAGCAGCCTGGCTTCGGGAATCTCTCTTACGATTTCAGAGAAA
Organism: Chloroflexota bacterium; assembly: GCA_016199495.1. Lineage (GTDB taxonomy): Bacteria > Chloroflexota > Dehalococcoidia > Dehalococcoidales > UBA2162 > JACQGQ01. The sequence goes on along the minus strand of JACQGQ010000040.1, from coordinate 26,834 downwards.
CGGCGGATAAAGGCATCAAGCCCGCTGAAACCAAACAGGGTGCCGATGAAAACGATAATCAGGTCCTTTTCCCCCAACCCCCATTTCCGGCGGATTTCAGTATCATCAGGCTGCGGACGGAAGAAGCCGGTATCTACCCCCAGGAGCAGCAGTTCCACCTTAGCCGGCGGGGCGCCCATATTAATCACGTATTGGGACAGCCGCGGGCTAATGGTTAGAATCAGGTCTACGTTGGAGTATACTTTTCTTTCCAGGCAGCGAACCATCGGGCGCAAGAGCGGATAGGGGACGAGTTGATTGGGTATATCGATGGCTCTGAACACTAGCGGCACGCCCAGCTTCCGACTGAGACGGATGGTTTGCCAGCCATTGGTCGGCACGGAGTAAAGGATAATAACATCAATATCTTTTCCCTTAATAGTTTTCTGGATTTCCCGGCAGTGGGTGTAGGTCGCCGAGAGACGGCTCAAGCCGGGAAGCTTGATAAAGCCGGGACGTATCAGGCTCACCGAGGCATCGGGGTAAGCCCTGGCTACCCTATCAACTGTCTGCGTTTTGAGGCTGCCAAAGTCAAAGGGCTGGTTCTTAACCCACATAGATTCATAGTCAATGGCATAAACCTGGTGTCCTGACAGGGACAAAAGTTCGGAAAGGGTGTGTATTTCAAACACTACCTTTCTCAGCCAATCAACTTCGTGGACAAAAAGGATGTTCATGCTCCTTCTCTTGGCCGAGGTTTGATATCCCCCAGAAGCATCAAAAACCCCTTGAGATTAAGTCTTAAGTCCCCGATAGAGTCAACCTGTTTAAGGCGCTGCCAGATGTAAGCCGGACGCAGGTAGAATTCTCGATAAGCTCTTCCCTTCCAATACTCAAGGTCAGCCCGGCTAAGTTGAGCGCTTTCAAACACGGGGTTTATCTGGTTGCCCGCCCCTCCGTAGACAAAGTTTTCCCAGGGGATGTTGTCTCCCTTATCCTTTAGATATAAGTCGTATAACCCGGTACCCGGGAATGGTGTGGTGACAGCAAACTGGGCGAAATCAACCTTTAGCTTCTTGGCAAATTCAATGGTGGCAACGATGGTTTCCTGGTTCTCGCCGGGACAGCCAATCATAAAGTAACCAATGGTTTGTAAGCCTACCTCCCGGGATAGGCGAATTGCCTCCTCCACCTTGTCGATAGTTATGCCTTTGTTGAGACTGGCCAGTATCTCCGGGGAAGCAGATTCGATACCATAGGCAACCGCATAGCAACCGGCTTGCTTCATACGGGTCAATAAATCTTTATCCACCAGGTTGACCCGCGTCTCGCAGGTCCAGACTATTTTTAGCTCCCTTTTTATTAGCTCTTCGGCTATCCCATAGGCTCTCTGCCGGTTCAGGGTAAAGACATCATCGTAGAAAGCAAACTCTTTAATGGCAAACTTATCCTGGTAGTAAGCAATCTCAGCAACCACCCTCTGCGGGCTTTGCCCTCTAAACTTGTTGCCAAAGATGGGTTTGGAGCAGTAGCCACACTGGTAAGGACAACCCCGACTGGTGATAATAGCGGCAAAGGGGAGGGCGCGGCCGTGGGGCGGATGGGGTTTATATCTTTGCCAGGGCAGTAAGTGGTAGCCAAGAAAAGGCAGAGAGTCCAAATCAACCTCCGTGGCTCTAGCCGCATTACTGACCACCTTACCATCTTTTCGGTAGCTAATGCCTGGAATTTTACCTAAAGGCTGCTTATCTTCTAAAGCCCGCAGTAATTCAATAACGGTCTCTTCCCCCTCTCCCCGGATAACCACGTCTATTTCAGGGGCACTAATTAACGTTTCCTCAGGTAGCAGAGTAGCGTGGGCACCGCCCAGGATTAAGGTCAAATCGGGGTCAGCTTTTTTCAGATGGTGAGCGATAGCTATCGCCGCATTTATCGTGGGAGTCATCGCGGTCAGTCCGACGACATCGGTATCAATCACCTGGGGGACGACATTCTCCGGCTTGAGCTTTAAGGCGTTGGCATCGACGACAGCTACATTGTAGCCGCCCCTTTCCAGGACAGCGGCGAGCAAGGCTAGCCCCATCGGGGGTTGTGAATATTGGCTGGCTTGCGGGGGGTTTATTAAAGTTATTTTTAACATTGTTCCTAGGTGGTCACTTCTGGTTGAGGGTAGAATCTCATTATCAAGGGGTGGCGCATAACCTTCTTGATATCAATCTCCTTACCGGCAAGCTCTTGCTTAACAACCTGATGCTCCACCAGTATCACTAAACAATCGGCTCCTTTGGCTACTTCCCCGAGAGAAGTATATTGATAACCCTGAGCCAACGGGTCATAGGCTGCCACCTGGTAGCCGTCTTCCCTGAGCAGGCTAACTATCTTCAGCGCCGGGCTATTCCTGATGTCATAGGTATCAGGTTTGTAGGTAACACCGACGGCTACTATACGAGGATTCTTTATCTCCTTGAGGGTCTGCCTAATCCTGGCAGCAATTTTATAGGGTACCTCATCATTAATCAGCCGGGCAGTATGGATGAGGCGAGAGTTAATCGGATTAACCTCCTTGATAAACCAGGGGTCGACAGGAATACAATGCCCGCCAGTACCGATGCCGGGTTTAAGGATATTGACCCGAGGATGCTTATTAGCCAGCTCAATCGCCTGCAAGATATCCACTCTAAGCCCTTCAGCCACGGCGGCAAATTCGTTAGCCAGGGCGATATTGACATCTCGATAGGTATTTTCCATCAGCTTGACCAGTTCCGCGGTAACATCGTCAGTGAGATAAAGATTCCCCTTAACAAAGGAGGCATAGATTTCCCTGGCCATCTGGGCGGCTTGAGCATTAAGCCCGCCAATAACCCGGTCATTGTTCACCAGTTCCTCAAATACTTCGCCGGGTAAAATTCTTTCCGGACAATGACAGAGGAAAATGCTTTCCCCCACTTTTAACCCGGTCTTTTCAATAAGGGGAGCGACAATCTGCCGGCAGGTGAGCGGAGGCACGGTGCTTTCCAGGATGACCAGGTTACCCGAACGCAAAAATGGTAAAATAGACTCCACACCGCCGATAACCTGGGAAAGGTCAGCAATCCTTTTCTTTTCGTCCAGGGGTGTCGGCACCGAGATGATAAAGACATCTGCCGGGCAAGGGGTCTTCTGGGCATGAAGGTTCTCTCTTACCCGGGGTTCCCGGAATATCTGCTTGACCTCTTCTTCAGCCAGACGTAAGACACCCTGGTTAATGGCGTTGACTACGTTTTCCTCAATATCAACACCGACAACCTGATAGCCGGCGCGCGCCAGCACGATAGCGAGAGGCAAGCCGACATAACCGGTACCAATTATGACTATTTTCTTAGCCACGGCCGTAAACCCCTTTCTGCCAGTCGATAGTCCTCGGGATGCCCTCCTCCAGGGCCACGGTGCTTTGATGCCCCAGGTCGCGAACTGCCCTGGAAGCATCCACCCTCTTCTCCAGGGTGGTCGCTTCTTCGACATCACGATACTCGACCAAACTATCATCCTTACCCAGATAACTGAGAATAATATCGGAGGCTTGCTTCATATCGTGCAATTCGTTACCGGCGATGTTATAGACCTCGCCCGGCTTGAAATTTCCGACGATATTAGCCAGTGTCCTGACCGTATCATCGATATAGGAGGAGGTCCGTCTGTGCCTGGTGAAAACGGTGTAGGGTAAGTCGTGCAGAGCTCGATAGATAAAGACACAGATAGCGCTCCTATACTCAGAATAATACTCTCCGGGGCCGTAAGTGTTGAACAACCGGAGGCGCACTGTCTCCGTACCGAATCTATCAGCGGAATTCAAAATTTGCATCTCGTTCACTCGCTTACTCATAGCGTAATCGTTCATTTGCCGGATAGCCACTTTATCCATGACATCTTCACTCATAATCCCGCCGTAATCCCCGTAGACCTCCGAACTGCTGGTGAATATCATCTTGAATTGAAGCCGTTCCTGCATTCTCAGGATATTCTTCGTGCCAATAGCATTCGTCTTCCAGAGCGTCTCATAGAAATCTTCGCCATTACGGCGACCAAATTCGGCGGCGAGATGATAGACATAATCAAATTCCACTTTACGGAAAAGAGCCTCCACCTGGTGAAACTCGCCGATATCGCACCTTATGTAATATGACTCATAAGAGTGCGTCCTGTCTGAAATCCAGACCTCATGCCCCCTCCGCCTCAATTCCCCAGATAAGGGCTTGCCGACCGCTCCCAGACCGCCGGTGACCAGTATTCTCATCTCTTCCCCCCCAGTATGTCAACAATTCTCCCTCCAGCTTTGCCGTCGCCGAAGGGATTCGGCCAACCCTTTTCCCGGTCAAGCATCACCTTGGCGCATTCAAGTATCTTATCCGGCGAAACACCGGCTAAGACGTTGGCGCCAACCTCGATTGTTTCCGGTCTCTCAGTGTTATCTCTCAGGGTAACGCAGGGCACACCGAGGATACAAGCCTCTTCCTGGACACCGCCGGAATCGGTCAGGATAAGCCGGGCATTGCTCTCAAGTTGCAAAAAGCCAAGGAAATCTACTGGTTCAACCAGCCTGAGGCGTTGGCAGTGAAGGTCGAACTTAGCCATCATCTTCCTGGAATGGGGGTGGACAGGATAGATTACCGGCATTTCAAAGCTAGCCGCCAGCCTGTCAAGACCTTTCAAGATAGAGGCAAATCTTGCCCGGTTATCGACATTCTCCTGGCGGTGAACGGTTACCAAGAAATATTCCCCCGTCTTGAGGCCCAGGGTGTTAATAGTACTGGCACTGCCTCTGGCTATTGCCAGGCTCTGCTGGACGGCATCAACAATCGTATTGCCGGTGATGAATATCTTCTCTTCAGGAATACCCTCCCCCCGCAGGTTGGCTTTTGCCTGCCTGGTGGGGGCAAACAGGAAGTCGGAGCAATGGTCGGTCAAGATACGATTAATCTCCTCCGGCATCTGCCTGTCGTAGCTTCTCAAGCCGGCCTCGACATGCCCCACTTTTATGTGGAGCTTAACCGCAGCTAGAGCACTGGCGAGGACAGAGTTGGTGTCACCCTCCACCAGAATTACATCGGGGCTTTCCTGTTGCAGGACTTTTTCGATAGCGACAAGTATCTTTGCCGTTTGCTCACCAGGTGAGCCCGACCCTGCCTCCAGATTATATTTAGGCGGCGGGAGTTTTAGCTGCTCAAAGAATACCCGGTCAAGGTTGTATGAATAGTGCTGGCCAGTATGGAGGATAAAGTAGTTAGCCGGCCGTTTCTCTAATTCCCTGATGACCGGTGCCATTTTGATTATTTCGGGGCGAGTGCCAACGATTATCGTAATCTTCAATGCCTCGATTCCTCTTCAAATTATCAATGTTACCGACATGGCATATAGAGGCTGTTAAGGTACTCTAATTCTGTTAGCCAGAATTTGAGACAGAATGACCAAAAGCCAGTTTCCTGTTAGTTTGCCTGCCCGCCAAGCTTTAGCAGGCGGGTCTGCCCTTCCCCGAAATTCTTCGCTACGTTCAGAATGACATTTTGACACCCTCTCAGCTTCTCCATTTGGTGAGCACGTTTAGTATGACGCCGGTAAAAATACTCAATACGCCAATAATCAGCAACAAGGTTGAGACCAGCGCCGTGCCGATAGCTACCTGCCCGCTAGCGGAAGCAATGCTCAGCACCCTGATGCCGACAAACAAGCCAAGCACGCTCAGTATGAAACCACCCAGCCCGAAGAAAAAGAGGGGTCTCCTTTCAGAAATCATGACGATGATGCGACCGAGAACCCCAAAGCCATGCACGACGGGGTGCAGGGTTGAGCCGTCCTCAGTGTACCTGATTGAAATTGGCCTTTCGGTAATTTTGAGCCCCTTTTCAGCCGCCTCGGCTATCGTCTCGGCTGAGATAGCCATGCCATTTTCTTTCAACTCGAGCAAGGCTATCGCCTTTCGGGAAAAAACCCTGAATCCGGACTCGGAATCGTAGAGCTTTTTCCCGGAGAGAATACGGGAGAAATAGGCTATCGCCCTTTGCCCGATACGGCGGTATCCAGGGATATTGACCCCCTGGGCTTCCCTTGAGCCAATAACGAGGTCAAAACCTTCCGAGATGGGCTGGATGAGTTGAGGAATTTCGTCAGGATTGTGCTGGAAGTCACCATCAAGAAGGACAAGAATATCAAGCTCTTTTCCCTTGGCATCGGTTAAGAGGGTCTGGATGCTAGCCCCATAACCCCTGTTTTGCTGGTGCTGAATGACGTTAGCCCCGGCCAGTCTGGCGATGCTGGCCGTTTGGTCCGTACTACCATCGTCAACGACAACGACCTCATCCACATATTGCCTGGTTTTAAGTACGATGGTACCGATGTACTTCTCCTCATTAAAAGCGGGAATAGCAGCCATTATTTTCGGTCGAGGCGGTCTAGCCATTATTTTCCTACTCGTCATCAATGCCAGCGGCTCGGAAAAGTTTCTTAAGCTCCCGACGAGCCAGACGGGTGGGATTAGCCCCCTTCCCCTCCCAGCGCTGAACCGTGGAGAGGCTAACATCTATTTCCCGTGCCAGGTCCTCTTGCGACCAGCCTCTCTTCTTTCGTAGCGCCTTTACCTTTTCCTTAAGCTTCTCCATTATACATCAAAAGCCGTATTAAATGAAGCTTTACCTGCTATGTCAGCTAAATTATAAGTTAAATAAGGACAGTTGTCAATATATGTATCTTATTTTGCCAGTTGGCAAAATAAACTTTTAACCATCTTGAGCAAACTCCACAATCGCTTCCTGCAGACTAATAAGCGATTCTCGATATTATCAGTGTGGGCAGCCAAAGCCATCGAATACGACTCCGCTACAGCCAACCAGTACGGGGACATTGGCTTGCCTTAGACGCTGTTTGGTGGTAAACTATTACTTGGGTCAGTAAATTATATTTTGGGACTTTGACTTTGCGTGAGCGATTATCATCGATTTTGGCTCCTTATCGAGGGCAAAAGGGAGCGACCATCCCTGTTCTACAGAAAGTACAAGAGGAATTAGGCTATCTCTCCGAAGAAGCAATCTCAGAGATAGCCACTTTTTTGGGTATATCCAAGAATGAAGTTTATGGCGTGGCTAGCTTCTATGCCCAGTTTCGCTTTGAACGGCAGGGTGAACATGCCATAAGGGTTTATCAGGGCACTGCCTGCTATGTTCAGGGTGGACGACGCCTTTTAGAGACAGTGGAGCGGGAGCTTGGCCTTCAAGCCGGGGAAACCAGTGAGGATTACAAATTTAGCCTGGAGAAGCGTACCAAGTGTAACACTTGTCTGGCCGTTTGCCCTGAGCGATTTAACGCCGTAGTGAAAGTTTCCGGAGAGACAATCAGGTTCCCAGCCAACCAATCCCGGTAGCGGCAAAATATTAATAACTTAGTACTACTTGGAGGGAATGCAGATAAGCATGAGTAAGATTACGGTAACCATTAATGACCGGCAAATTGAAGCCAGCGAGGGAATGACGGTACTGGATGCCGCCCGGGAGGCCGGCATCTATATTCCGACATTGTGTTACCACCCGGACCTGCCATCATCAAGAGAGGTGCGAGCCAGTGAAATTATCTATCGTAATGCCGAACCGTTTAAGAATGATAACTCGGCGACGGAATATGAGGGCTGTCAACTCTGTATCGTTGAAATCGAGGGTATGGAGGGTCTACCCAATGCCTGCACTACCGAGGTCGCCGAGGGTATGGTGGTTTATACCAGCACACTACCGGTTCAAGAGAAACAACGTGACAATCTCAAGCTTATTCTTTTGCAACACCCCAATGTCTGCCTTACCTGTGACCGTCAGGACCAGGGCGACAATCTTTATGTCTGTAAACCCTACAATATCTGTCTGCGCAGTGTCAAGATAACGGAGCGGTGTGTGCTTTGTCCCAAGAATGACCACTGCGACCTGCAAAAGGTGGCTGACTATATTGACCTAGGCATAGAGGAAAGGCCGCTCCCCTATATCGCTAAAGAACAGCCGGTTGATAGTGAGACCCCCCTCTTTGACCGGGACTACAATTTGTGTATCGGCTGCACCCGATGTGTCCGGGTCTGCCGGGATGTGCGCGGTGCCGATGCTCTTGGCTACGTTTTTCAAGACGGTAAAGTTATCGTTGGCGCCAGGGGGCCGACCATCAAGGAGTCGGGCTGTGTCTTCTGCGGGATGTGTGCCGAGGTCTGCCCTGTCGGCGCCATCACCGACAGGAACATCAAGCCTAAAGAGCGTGACAAGAAGCTTGTTCCCTGCCGGGCGGCCTGTCCGGCGGGGGTGGATTGCCCCCGCTACATTCGCCTGATAAAAGAAGGAAAGTATGCCGAAGCCGTAGCGGTCAATCGTGAGAAAATTCCCTTCCCGGCGATTCTGGGTCGTGTTTGCCTGGCTTTTTGTGAGAAAGAGTGCCGGCACAAGGAGCTAACTGAGGCGATAGGAATAAGGTCGTTAAAGGGCTTTGCCGCCGAGTATGATGACGGCTCATGGAAGCAGAGAGCCAGGTTCGCTCTTGCCACCGATAAGAAGGTCGCCATTGTCGGCTCCGGTCCGGCCGGGCTAACCGCCGCTTACTACCTTGCCAAGCTCGGGCATGGCGTTACCGTCTTTGAGTCCCTGCCCGTAGCCGGAGGGATGCTGCGGGTAGGGATCCCTGAGTACCGTCTGCCCACGGAAGTGATTGACGCTGAAATAGATGAAATAAGGAATGTCGGCGTTGAGATTAAGTTAAACAGCAAAGTCGAATCGCTGGAGAAGCTCCTGGAGCAGGGATATGACGCTACTCTGGTGGCGGTTGGCGCTCACCAGGGGATAAAGCTACCCATCCCCGGGAATGACCTTGAAGGGGTGCTCATCAATACCACATTGTTGCGGGATGTGCGTCTGGGTAAGGAAGTCAAGATAGGAGAGAGGGTCGTCGTGCTGGGGGGTGGTAATGTTTCCTTTGATTGTGCCCGTACTGCCCTGAGGTTAGGCGCCACTGAAGTCCGTATCGCTTGTCTGGAGCCCGAGGAAGCGATGCTGGCTTCCGCAAATGAGATTGAAGAAGGCGCTGAAGAGGGCATTATCTACCATTGTTCCCATACCTTTCTCAGGATTGTCGATGATGGCAACAGGCATGTTGCTGGAATTGAATGTCACGATGTCAGTTCTTTTCATTTTGAGCAAGGCCGGCTCAAGGTCAACGTTGTCGCCGGCTCAGAGCATATCCTGCCGGCCGATACGCTCATCTTCGCCGTTGGTCAGGTGCCTGAGCTTGACCTAATTAAAAGCGTCGGTGATATCGGAACCATCAGAGGGCGCACGGTGGCGGTCGATGCCGATACTTTAGCCACCGGTAAAGCAGGTGTTTTTGCCGCCGGTGACGCGGTAACTGGTACTACCTCGGTTATTCAGGCAATCGCCGCCGGCAGAAAAGCCGCCAGCTCAATCGATAAATACCTCGGTGGTAACGGAGACATAGAGGAAACGCTGGTTGACCCGGATGTCGGTAGTCTGTATCTGGGACGGCGAGAGGGTTTTGGCGACAGACATCTGGTCGCCACATCGCTTACCCCGGCGCCAGAGCGAGGAACTAACTTCAACCTGGTAGAGCTTGGCTACAGCGAAGCTGAAGGTGTTGAAGAGGCGGAGCGGTGCCTTCAGTGTCACCTCAGGTGTGAACTAGCACCACCGCCATTGCCACCGCAGAAACGGTCAGAATTCAGGGCGAGAACATTAGCCTTGTCTGCGGGAAAGAACTCCACCGTCCTCAGATAACTCACCTTGAAAGCCACCGCTGTACCAGCTGGACAAAATTATGGATAAAATTAGTCTAACTATTGATGGTCGGCAGATTGAAGCCAGCCAAGGAATGACAGTGCTGGAAGCCGCCAGGGAGGCTGGCATCTATATCCCGACACTGTGTTACCATCCGGACCTATCTTCGTCAAGAGAGGTGCAAGCCAGTGAGGTTATCTATTGTAATGCCGAGCCACTCAAAAACGATAATTCGGCGATACGATATGAGGGCTGTCAGCTCTGTGTTGTTGCAATCGAGGGTATGAAAGCTCTGCCGACGGCTTGCACTACCGAGGCCACCAGTGGTATGGTGGTCCGCACCAGCACGCCGCCGGTCAAGCAGAAACAACATGACAATCTGAAGCTTATTCTTTGGCAACACCCCAATGTCTGCCTTACCTGTGACCGTTTTGACCAGGCTGACAATCTTAACATCTGTAAACCTTTTAATATCTGCCTGCGCAGTGTCAACATAACCGAACGCTGTGTCCTTTGCCCTAAGAATGACCACTGTGACCTGCAAAAGGTAGCTGACTATATTGGTCTTGGCATAGAGGAAAGGCCGCTACCCTATACTGCTAAGGGACAGCCTCTTGAAACTAATGCTCCTTTCTTCGACCGGGACTACAATCTATGCATCGGCTGCACCCGCTGTGTCCGGGTCTGCCGGGAGGTGCGTGGCGCCGATGTTCTTGGCTATGTTTTTCGAGACGGTAAGGTTATAGTTGGCGCCAGGGGACCCAGCCTCATGGAGTCGGGCTGCCAGTTTTGCGGGGCTTGTGTTGATGTCTGTCCTGTCGGGGCGCTGCTGGAGCGCACTCGGAAATGGCAGGGTTCGGCGGAGCGGCAGGTGCTGACTACCTGTCCCTACTGCGGGGTCGGCTGCCAGTTGGAGCTACAGCTTAAAGGGGAGCGGATAATTGAAGTCCTCCCCCAGCGAAAAAATGAGGTAAATCGGGGGCAAGCCTGTGTCAAGGGACGCTTCGGCATACAGGAATTTGTGCATCACCCGGAGCGCCTGACCACTCCCCTGGTGAAGCGGGACGGAGAGTTTGTGGCAGCAAGCTGGGAAGAGGCTCTCGACCTAGTCGCCAGCAAACTAGCCAGCTACCAGAAAAACGAGGTCGCCGTAATCTCCTCAGCCAAGTGCACTAATGAGGATAACTATGTTGCCCAGAAATTTGCCCGGGCGGTACTGGGTACCAACAACATTGACCACTGTGCCCGTCTCTGACATTCCCCCACCGTGGCCGGTCTGGTCACAGCCTTCGGCAGCGGCGCCATGACTAACTCTATCCGCGATATTGGCGATGCCGCCTGCATTCTGGCGATTGGCACTAATACCTGTCAGGCTCACCCGGTAATTGCCCTGGAGTTAGTGAGAGCCGTCCGCCACGACGGCAAGCTTATTGTGGCTAACCCTCGTGAGATTGGTCTGGTTCACTTTGCCGACCGGTGGCTGAGGCAGCGCCCGGGCAGCGATGTCGCCCTGCTCATGGGGATGATGCGGGTAATAGTGGATGAGGGATTGCTTGACTCAGCCTTTATCGAGGAGCGCTGCGAGAACTTTGCTGCCTTCAAGGAGTCACTCAAAAGCTTTGACCTTGACACCGTGGAGCGGATTACCGGGGTGCCCGGGGAAAAGGTAGCTGAAGCCGCCCGCATCTATGCTACCAATAAACCAGCCACCATTCTCTTTGCCATGGGTATTACTCAGCACTCCCATGGTACCGATAATGTATTAGCGATTGCTAACCTGGCGATGCTTACCGGAAATATCGGCAAGCCGTCGACCGGGGTTAATCCCTTACGGGGTCAGAACAATGTCCAGGGTGCCTGCGACCTTGGTGCCCTGCCCAATGTCTATCCCGGCTACCAGGCGGTAACCGACCCGGCTATCAAGGAAAAATTTGAGACAGCCTGGGGATGTAGCCTGGACTCTTCGCCGGGGTTGGCCCTGACCGAGATTTTTGATGCTGCCTATCAGGGGCAGATAAAAGCAATCTATCTTATCGGGGAGAACCCGGTATTGAGCGACCCCGACGCTAACCATGTCAGGGCGTCGCTAAAAACGCTAGAATTCCTGGTCGTCCAGGATATTTTTCTCTCGGAAACAGCCCAGCTGGCTGATGTCGTTCTACCGGGGGTAAGCTTTGCCGAGAAGGATGGTACCTTCACCAATACCGAGCGCCGGGTGCAGCGGGTGAGGAAAGCAATTGAACCTCTGGGCGACTCCAGGCCTGACTGGTTAATTACCTGTCAGATTGCCCAGAGAATGGGCGGCCAGGGTTTTGACTTTGCAGACCCGTCGCAGATTATGGACGAGATTGCCCGGTTCACTCCCAGCCTGGGAGGTATCACCTACCATCGCCTGGAGGAAGGCGGCTTGCAGTGGCCCTGCCCCACACAGGAGCATCCAGGAACACCTATTCTCCACACCCAGCTATTTACCCGGGGGAAGGGACGGTTTACCCCCCTGGAGTATAAGCCTTCTATGGAGCTTCCCGATGATGAATATCCCCTCATCCTGACCACCGAACGAAGCCTGTATCAATACCATACCGGCACCATGACCCGTAAGGTGAAGGGACTCAATACCATCCGCGGAGAAGAACTGGTGGAAATAAACCCGGCTGATGCCTCAGCTTTAGGTATTGCTGATGGCGAGGCGGTCAGGGTCATCTCACGGAGGGGGGAGGTAGTGGCTAGAGCCAGGGTGACCGAGGTTTCCCCGGTCGGGGTGGTCTGCATGGATTTCCATTTTGCCGAGAGCCCGGCCAACGTGCTCACTAATCCGGCTCTCGACCCGGTAGCCAAAATACCGGAATTCAAGGTCGCCGCCGTCAGGGTAGAAAAGAACGGCCACAAGTAGCTACAGGTAACCTCGTTTATCAAGAGTGTCCCAGAGGGGCTTGACCCCTCTAAAACCACCCTATTTAGCCCCCGCCCTCTCTATCAGTTTCTCACCGTATTCAAGCAGCAGTTTAGCTTGGGCCGGGGCTACTTTCCTGGTTTCAAGGTAGGATTTGAGCGCCTCAAGGGGTGTCATTTCTTCGGCGGTAAACTGTCCCAGCCTGAGGCGAGCCTCTCGCTTGATATCCCTGGCGATGGTAAAGTAATACGTCTCTTTTAAGGCGTCCCTGATGTCGTTATCCCTGAGCTGGCCTTCAATCTCCGCCGGCAGGCTAATCTGGAGTCGCACGATCGCCCCGCCGACCTTCTCTCCCTGTTCAGCGATAGCCTTGAGCACCGTTGTGGTGGGGTCGGTGTCCTCCGGTTCAATATCGCTGGTGATGGTGAGGAAGCGGCGCCCGCTTACGGGGTGAAACTGGTAAGCGACCTTGTGCTTACCAGTCTGCCCTTCCGTCTCGATAGCTACAGTATAAAACCCTTTTTCGTCGGCCTCTTCGCCGAAATCCACCCGCTCCAGGCTACCGGCATAGACCAGCGGCGGATTGTCCGATAGGACCTGGTGCTTGTGAATATGGCCTAAGGCGATATAATCAAAGGCAGGATTAGCAATATTACTCAGCAATAAAAAATGCTCCTGCCCTATTGCCATCAGCCTTTCCGAGCCTACGGTGGCGCTGGCTACTCCGACGTGTGCCGCCAGTATCGAGGGCAGTCCGGGGTCGAGTTTGTCGGCATGGGCAGCAATAATACCGGTCAGCACCTGCTCTAGCTTCCGGTTAATCTGCTCAAAGCTAAGATTTTTAGTCTCCTCCTTGCCCAACAGGGCGCTGCGTCTCAGCCAGGGTAAAGAGGCTATTTGAATAAGGCCACTTTTGGTTGGAATTCGGTAGATGTCAGGGTGGTCGGAGACATAAACATTGTGGATAGCCAGGGTATCAAAAATTTCAGTAGTGGTCGCCTTACCGCTGGCGTTAGGCAGGTCGTGGTTGCCGACGAGGAGGAAGACGGGAATTCCGCTGCGGGACAGCCGGTTAATGCGCCGGGCGAACTCGCGCTGCTGGGTCTGGCTCGGCTCCCGGCTTTTATAGGCATCACCGCAGAAAAGGACAAGGTCGACCCTGTTCTCCAGGGCGTAGTCGACCACCTGGTCGAGGACAGCCAAGAAATCAAGCAGGCGTGAAGATATGCCGCTAGCCGGGTCAATCCGCCCGTAGCTTTCCACTCCTAAATGAAGGTCACTAAAATGGAGGATTTTCATTATTTTAGCCTATAAACCCCATGCCCCTCTAGAGACTATCCGAAAACACTACTTCATATGTCGTTTGTCATTCCCGCGTCATTTGTCATTCCCGCGAAAGCGGGAATCCAGAAACCACTGGATACCGGCTTCCGCCGGTATGACAAGTAAAGGTGAAAGGGCTTCGCCCCTCTTAAACTTCCATGCTAAGGGTCAGAATCAATGTTCACACCTAATACTGAGGCAGCGTCAACTAGAGAATTAACTTCATAATTCGGCTTCACATCATGTGACCATTCTACACCCGTCCTGTTTAACCAGCAGGTAGTAATTCCTGCTTTGCCTGCGCCCACAATCTCAAGTCCTCCATCACCAATATGGATGATTTCCTCAGGCCTGACTCCGTAATAGTCTATAATGGCAGAAAAGAATCTACCATCAGCATTTGCCTTGTACGAACCCAGTTGTTCAGAGGTGAAGATATAATCAAAAGCATACATTTGCTTTAGTGCTCCGAGCATATCATCATCGGTGTCACTAGCAAGGCATATTGGATATTCCTTTCCTACTGCATTCAAAAATAAAGTAGAATCATCAAATGGCTTAGCGAGGGAGTGCTGTTGAGCCCATAGCTTGGTAGCTTCAGTAGGGTCAAATTCGATGTCAGTGCTAGAGAATAGCTCAGTAAAACACGCCATGAAAATTAACTTCACAGGCAGAAACTTATTTTGTGGTAGGTATTTAAACAGCGAATTGCCCGCATGAGTCGCGCACTCTTTGGCAAGAGCAACGGTGTACTTATCTTTTAGAAGCATGCGCCAGATAACCCGTTCTAGACTTTCTAAATCTACTAGTGTACGGAACATATCTATGCTTACAACTTTGAGCTTGGTCATTTCCTTTTTTCTTCCTTCCACACCTGCCCACCGGGGGGCAAAACGAACAGGTCTTCGCCGGCGAGCTTGGCGGTCAGAGTTTTCTGGAGTTCGGGTATAGGGACTCGTATCTGGTTCATGGTGTCGCGCTCGCGGATGGTGACCTGGTTATCTTCCAGTGATTGGAAGTCGATGGTAACAGAGAAGGGAGTGCCAATCTCATCCTGACGGCGGTAGCGGCGGCCGATACTCTGGGCATCGTCATAGCTCACCATCCAGTGCCGGCGCAGGTCGGCAGATACCTCCTTAGCCACTTTAACCAGGTTCTCCCGCCGGCTCAAGGGCAAGACGGCTACCTTGAAGGGGGCCAGGGAGGGGTGGAGGTGGAGCAATACCCTGATTTCACCGTTATCGGCTTCTTCATCATAGGCATCACAGAGGAAAGCCAGGACGGAGCGGTCAACCCCGGCTGATGGCTCGATGATATAGGGGAGAAAGTGTTCTTTAGTCTCCTCATCAAAATAACTTAAATCCTTGCCACTGGAACTGGCATGTTGCCCCAGGTCGAAGTCCCCCCGGTTAGCAATGCCCTCTAGCTCAGCCCAGCCCATCGGGAAGAGGTAGTTAATGTCAACCGTCCTCCGCGAATAGTGGGATAGTTCCTCTTTGCCATGCTCTCTGGGGCGGAGGTGCTCCTTTTTAATGCCCAGCTTGGTATACCATTGGAGACGCTCCTCCAGCCAGTAGTTAAACCACTCCCCATCGCTTCCCGGCTTAACGAAGAACTCAATTTCCATCTGCTCGAACTCGCGGCTGCGGAAAATAAAGTTGCCGGTGGTAATCTCGTTGCGGAAGGCTTTGCCAATCTGGGCGATGCCGAATGGCAGCCTCTTCCGGGTGGTATTAAGCACATTCTGGAAGTTGACGAACATCCCTTGCGCTGTCTCCGGACGCAGGTAAACGACAGCGGCGTCTTCTTCAACCGGCCCCATAAAGGTCTTGAACATCAGGTTAAACATGCGGGACTCGGTTAATTCGCCACCGCAGGAAGGGCACCTGTTGCCCGCCACTTCGTCACTGCGCCACCGCAGGTGACAATTCTTACACTCCACCAGGGGGTCGGCAAAGCCCTCAAGGTGTCCACTGGCGGCCCAGGTCTGGGGATGCATCAGGATACTGGCGTCCAGACCCACCATATCGTCGCGCTCTTGAACCATCGCCCGCCACCAGGCTTCTTTAACATTGCGCTTCAGTTCCACCCCCAGCGGCCCGTAGTCCCAGCAACTGGAGAGTCCGCCGTAGATTTCGCTACTGGGGAAAATGAAACCGCGCCGCCGGCAGAGGGAGACAATCTTCTCCATGTCAACCTTATCAGGTGTTTTTTCGGTCACGCTGTCACTCCTTAGAGATTGTTTATTAACCCTATCCCCTTTTTCCCCTTCCCCTTGTTAAGGGGAAGGGGAACTGTAGGTCAGAGAGGGGCGGAAAGCCCCTCTCTAAAGTCTCCTCTCCCGTCTCCTTGGAAGGAGGTTGAATTAAAAGGGCGTCGAAGAGGGGCTAACGCCCCTCTTCTAAATCTTTCCCCCTCTCCTTGAAAAGGAGAGGGGGATAAAGGGGGTGAGGTTTGATAAACAATCTCTCCGGCACTATCGGTTAGCTCCCCAGACTTGTCGTATTGCCCGGATAAAGAATATACCGAGAATAGTGCCCCCCACTCCCAGGATAATCAGGGTAAATAGCCACAGGGGCATAATGTGTCTCTGGGATGAATTGTAGCTGAAAATATCGAGTATTGCAAAGCCGAGAATGATTTGAGGCAGGGCAACCATATTGCCCATAAGTAACAGGATTTTTTCCGGTTTCAGCCGGGTGTTCTCTGTCTGCCTGAAGAAGGCACTCAGTTTGGTTATTGCCCAGGTAATGGCTCCGGCCACCAAGGTAAGAAAAAGTTGTGCTGAAAGCATCCAGAGGATAATCGTGTCGCGGCTCAGCCATCTATCAGGTGAGCCATCAGGCTGGAAATGATAAGCTATCTCAACGGGAAGTCGGTGATAGAAGTAGGCAGTGAGAATTATTGACAGCAGCAGGAGAATCAGCGGCAGTATAATATAGCTCCAGTGGAAAGCCAGGGTCGCTCTGGTGCTGGTTCGCCTCGTTGCTTCTTTGCTTTTGCTCACCATCCTCTGCTACTGGGCTAAGTTACCTCGAGCCAGGAGGGCTGCCCCTGATGCCCCCACAATCGGCGCTTCGGGTAGCACAATTGGCATACCATCTTGGCCGCGCTAACCCCTCGAAGGAAGAATAACGGTGGCTGTGCCCGGGGTTGTCGTTGCTCCTCTCTGGTTTTCGGTCCAGATGCGGCACTCGACATAGTGCACTCCATCCTTAATACCTTTACTGGTTACTTCTCCCTTGCAGGTAACCGTATCCCCGGGTAAGTCCATCCCCCGATATTGGCAGGTTATCTTCCTCAGAATACCCTTGTCTCCTATCCAGTCGGTCATCATTTGACCGAGCCAGGCAAACTTTAGCTTACCCTGGGCAATAATTCCCGGTTGACCGTTGGCTAAGGCGGCCTCGTGGTTATAATGTATTTCGGCATAATCACCCGAGGCACCGGCCCATTTAACGAATTGTCGGGGTGTCGGGTGCTTGACTAATGGAGTTATCTCAGTACCTACTTCCACATCCTCATAGAAGAGTTTTCTGGCCATTTCCTTACCTCCTCGGGCTGGGTAGTTACTACCAGGAAATACTGGTGCTCCGGTCTGTAGCCACCACTTCGCCTTTCTGATTCTTAAAAGTTGTTTCGACGATGGTATACATCCTTCTAGTCCCGTCTTTGCCAACTCGTTCCTGGATGTCGACTAATTTGGCCCGGGAAGTTATGACATCACCGACTCTGACCGGCTGAAAAAGCTCCAGGTCGTCACCTCCAGCGACACCGCCACGACGAGGAGTAGACGATTTCACCCGTACCCTTCCGCCACCGGCACCAGCGATGACGGTACAGAGGAGGTTCGGTGGTGCCATCAGTCCACCATAAATAGTTTTCCTGGCATATTTCTCGTCCTGCCACAGCGGGTTGGGGTCCTCCACAGCCTCGACAAACCTCTTTACCACCGATTTTTCAACCTCTAAAACCATATCCTCTGACTCGGTACCAATCTGGCTCATCATCTCAGCAGTGACCAGCGCTTTCTCTGCCATCAGCTCCTCCTTCGACTGGCTTAATAATCAAGACCAACGTAAAATGTTAAACTAAATATGCAATCTAGTCTATTATCTAGCTTGTTTGCTCTTCACGGTACTGCGGCATCCGGGTTTCTAAAGGGAAGAAGTAACGTCTTGGGAACAAGGTCTATCAGTTGCTCCAGGCTCCATATCTCTCCGTCATTAAATAGGGACTTCACCTCCTCCGGCTCGGAAAAGATGCCGATATGCCCCATTTTAGCCTGAAATATCTTGCCATTAACATCCTTAGCTTCATCGGTACAGAGATAAACTACAATAGGTGGAATATGCTCAGTGGGGTGGTCGCGTCTCGTCTCGGCCTGCATCCGCTCCGCCTCTTCTCTGCCAAAGCGCCTCGTCAACGCCTCCAGCATCTCCGGCCCGGCTGTTATCCTGGTGGCGCCGACTGGTGAAATGGCATTGCAAGTTATCCCATACCGCTCTAATTGCAGGGCAATTGACCTGGTGAAGCTGACTATGGCGCCTTCGGCGGCGGCTAAGTTCGGCTGGACCATAGAACCCAGCCAGGCGGTTGACATGGTATTTATGATGCGGCCGCTTCTCTGTTCCCTCATTATGCCGGCCGCCCAGCGGCAAGTATTAAAGGTAGTCCAGAGGTGAACCTTGAGCACGATGTCCCACTCTTCCTCGGTAAGGTTCCAGACCATCCTTTCTCGACGAGCGCCGGCACAGTTCATCAGGATATCCAAGCGGCCAAAATTATCGACACAGCTTTTAACAATCCCCTCGGCAGCGTTAAAATCAATCCCAGAGTCGTAATTAGCCACCGCCGTCCCCCCCCTCTGCTTGATTTCAGCGACCACCTTATCGGCCGGTGCGGTGTCAGAACCCGTGCCATCTCTGGCGGCTCCAGGGTCGTTCACAATTACTCTGGCTCCCTCGGCCGCCAGGGCTAACGCTATCTCAGAACCGATGCCGCCGCCGCCCCCAACCACTATTGCCCCCTTATCCTTTAGTCTAGCACCCATCTCTTTCCCTCTTATATTTTTAAGCTGTTAGCTTGATATGTTGCCTGTTACCAGGCGCGTTATCGGTCATTATTTATTGCCTACTTTTGGCTGGGTGGTATTGGGGGTGACGGGTTCACCAGACCCTCAGCCAGCGTGGTTGGCATAATGCGGTCTAGCTCGTCAAGTGTCCACCGCCCCTCTTTGTAGATGGTTTTCTCAGGGGGCATAGGGTGATAACAGAGGTCGATGGCGCCGCCCCTGGAGGCAAAGACCTCACCATTGATATCGGCGGCAGCATCGGTTGCCAGCCAGACTACTATCGGGGCATTGTCGTCTGGATTCGCCGGTCGGCGTGCCGCCGCCTGCTCCTCAGTAAGTTCGCCACGGGCAACTCGGCCTCTAAGTGCCTCCTCCATTTCCGGCGATACGGTCATCCTGGTAGCGGCCGAAGGGGCATAACAGTTCACCGTTATGCCGTACCTGCCCAGGTCTCGGGCACAAACATAGGTGAAACCGGCAATGCCCATTTTCGCCGCCCCGTAATTTGCCTGGCCACCGTTGCCCCTCAACCCCGAGGAGGAGGAAGTGTTAATTATCCGTCCATATCTCTGCTGTCTCATCAGGATAGCCGCTGCCTTGGTGCAATAAAAAGTCCCGTAAAGATGGGTCTTGATGACGCCATCCCACTCCTCATCGCTCATATTGAAGACCATGCGGTCCCTGAGGATACCAGCATTGTTGACCAGGATGTCAATCCGGCCGAATTTATCAACAGCCGTCTTGATGATATTTTCCCCACCCTTCGGGGTAGCTACGGAATCATAGTTAGCGACTGCCTTTCCCCCCTTTGCCTTAATCTCGTCCACGACATCATCCGCTGGTCCACGAGCAACACCAGTGCCGTCACGCTCTACGCCCAAATCATTCACCACTACCTTAGCACCTTCCTCAGCCAGGAGTAGAGCTATTCCCCGGCCAACACCCCGGCCAGCGCCGGTAACTACAGCCACTTTGCCTTTTAGTCTGTCACCCATCTTTTGTCCTCCTTTTTAAATTGCTAACTTTATATGGCGCCTGCTCTCAGGAGCATTAGCGGTCATCACTTATTGCCGGCTTCGGGGGCGGTGGTGACGATAACGGCTTCACCAGACCCTCAGCCAGTGTGGTCGGTATAATGCTTAATAGTTAATGAAGCGTCCCGCGCCCCTCTTTGCAGATGGTTTTCTCAGGGGGCACAGGGTGAGATAACCGGGAGATTTGTCCCCGTCGGCGCACCACTAAACTACTGGCGCGCTACATTCTCGTCCTGCCGGTAGCGTTTAAATAAGTCAGCTACCACCGTTTTAGGAGCGAGGTCATCCAGCTCATCAAGTGTCCAGCGCCCATCCTTATGGATGCTTTTTATCACCGTTGGCTGAGAATAGAGCCCAACCTCGTAGCCACTGGTGGCAAAGTCATAGCCATTGACGTGGGCAGCGGCATCGGTGCACAACCAGACGACGAAGGGAGCATTATTCTGCGGGTCTCGCGCAGCCGGGTCGGCATCACGTTCCGGGCGAGGAGCCGCTGTCCCGGCGGCGACCCTCTCGGCTCTCTTTCTCGCGGCCTCTTCTATTTCTGGTGATGTCGTCATCCTGGTGTCGCCACCGGGGCGGATACAATTGACGGTTACTCCATACCGCCCCAGCTCGTTGGCTAAAGCTCTGGTCAAGCCAATGATACCTTCCTTAGCCGACCCGTAATTACACTGTCCGATGGTGCCCAGTCCAGCGGTTGAGGAGGTATTGATGATTCTGCCTGAGCGCTGCTGGCGGAAGATTCTGGCCGCCTCACGAGCACAATAGAAATGACCGTAAAGGTGGGTCTTTATTACCGAATCCCAATCATCATCGGTCATATTGAAGCTCATCCTCTCCCTGAGTATGCCGGCGTTGTTTATCAGGATATCGAGGCGACCGAACTTATCAATCGCTGTTTTAATGATGTTAGCCGCCCCCTCTGAGGTAGCTACGGAATCATAGTTAGCTACCGCCACCCCCCTCTCTTTCTTAATCTCAGCGACCACCGCATCGGCCGGCCTCTCGTTAGTGGCGCTTCCGTCCCTGGCGACACCGGGGTCATTGACGACCACCTTAGCGCCCTCGGCCGCCAGGAGTAGAGCATGCCCCCGGCCAATACCTCGACCGGACCCGGTAACTATTGCCACTTTGCCCTTTAATCTATCACCCATTTTTTACCCTCCTATTTATTTTTTATTATGAAATAATCACGACTCTGAAAAATTAGCCTCTAGATGGTAAGATAACGGTTGCCGTACCCGGGGTTGTCACCTCACCCTTGCCATTCTCAACTCCAATTTCACAATCGACAAGATGCTCGTCACCTTCGACATACTTTTTGGTAACCTTACCTTTACACCACCAGGTCTCTCCTTCGTGAGGTTCACTAGTGGTTTTCATCAGCCGCGGGTAATCCATGGCCCGGTACTGGCAGGCGAATTTCTTTAGCGTTCCCTGGTCTCCTATCCAATCGGTCATTAGTTGAATTAACCAGGCTCGCTTTAATGCCCCGTGGACAATGGGCTTACCGACACCCGAAGCTTCAGCAAAGGAATCATCGTAGTGAAGAGGGTTAAAGTCCCCTGAGGCGCCGGCCCATTTAACCATCATTTGCCTGGTAGCTACCTTCGGCAGGGGGGTTACCTCACTATCTACTTCGACATCTTCCCAGAACAATTGCTTAGCCATTTGTTTCCTCCCCGAAGTAATTGCTGAGTTAGCGGCGCATCCCAATCCCACGCGCCTTAGCTACCAAATCACCATTTTGATTAACATAGCTTGTCTCCGTAATTATGAAAACCATCTTACCGGTGCGGCCATCTCGCTCCCTAATGTCTGTAATCATTGAGGTAGCTGCCAGGGTATCTCCCGGCCGAACCGGACGAAAGAACTCATACTCTTCCCCGGCGTTAACAGGTGCCGGGTTAGTAAAACCGGCGTTTCTCAGAGCGGCCCCCAGTCCACTTCTCGGGTCAGCATAGGCCGCCTCGCTCTGCGCCCATTTAGTCTTCCAACCAAAAAAACCGGGAGGGGCTATAATAGAACCATATCTTGAATTTCTGGCGTGTTCTTCATCCCCATAGAGTGGATTAGGGTCATCTATAGCCTCAGCAAACCTTCTAATAGCTCCCTTGTCTACCTCCGTAATCCTAACATCTCCCCTTTGGCCGATAAACCTGGTAACCTCTTCCGGTAGCATGCTTACACCTCCCGTTAAAAGCAATTGGAATTTTATATGTTTGATGGTTGTTTGTCAAGACCTCGTACTGCCCAGGTTAGTAGCAATCTTACCCGGGGAGGTATTTTTGCCATTCCCCCCGAATGTGTGGGTAGTGAGCCGGGATGTAAAAAAGACCATTGCCGTGAGGCCGGGAAGGCTGGCGAATCAATCTCATCCCTGCCTCCTGAGGGGTTCTACCAGCCTTACGGCGATTACAGGCAACGCAAGCACTGACCACGTTTTCCCAAGTATGCTGTCCGTCCTGGTATCTGGGGATGACATGGTCTAAAGTAAGCTGCTGCGTTTCTTTACTACAATACTGACAGGTGTAGTGGTCACGTCTAAAAATCTCCAGCCGGGTCAGCTTTCTCTCATAGCGGCGGGGGCGCTTAATCATAAAAGCCAGCCGGATTACCGAGGGCACCGGGAATTCAAAATTGGCCGAGTGAATAAAGCCTGAGCCATTTTCCAGCATCTCCGCCTTATTTTGATAAAGCAACACTACGGCCCGTCGCACCCGACAAATGTTAAATGGTTCATAGCTTTGATTTAGCACCAGAACGGGAAGGTTTATCATGTCTCAGGCTTACCTCAATATAAGAGCTTGTCTATTTTACTTGAAGAACCTCAAGTGATGCAAGCCAACTCTTGTAATCGTCCATAATTAGAGGCTGTCCGAAAACAGGTGATTGTCATGCTTCCCCTTCGCTGCGCTCAGTGTCAGAATCCGTATTTTACGTTGGCGTAAACAGATTCTTCGGTCTCTACACTCCCTCAGAATGACATTTTCGGATAGTCCCAGTATTACCTGTCCATTATAGACTATCTGAAAACTTAAACTACAGGCTCTTGACCATATAGTTTGCCGACGAGCTATAACCAAACTCGGAGCGATAGTATTCTCTGGCGCCGGTGCCACTCAAGACTACCATTTGCTGAACCTGAAATTCTTCCCGGGCAATCCTCTCAGCTTCTATTAATAATCCCTTACCTAAACCCTTATGCTGGGCGGCAGTTGGATTTTGCTGCTTTAACGGAACCTCAGTACCATAGATATGCAACTCTCTGATTAAGGCTATTCTCATACTTTCCTGGGCGGGACGAGCTACGGGCTGAGTCTGGAAAACCGCCTCTTCCAGGCGGGCTACAGGTTTAGTTTGAACCCTCATCCGCAGCAGACCAAATAGCGTTTCCTTTTCATCTTCAAAGGCTAAGAAGATTTCCTTACCGCCTGAGGCTTCATAATCCATTCTTACCAGCCGTGGTTCGCCTATTTCCCAGCCAGCCTGCGCCCGGTGACCGTATTCCCGGCAGCGGATACAGTGACATTCAATTGCCAGTTGCTTCAGGCGCTGCTTCGCCACATCCCGTAGCGAGTCCCTTAAACCCCCGACGATAAATTTTGACGGGATATCACGCAGCACCCGCGAGATTCTGACATACTTCGGCACCACCGATTTAATATCAGCCACCAGGTTAGTCATCGTGTCATCAGCGTATGGTTGGTAGCGCCCAGCCTGATACCATTTTTCCAGTTCGGTACCGGCCACCACCATCGTGGGATACAGCTTCAAACCATCCGGTCGAAAGCGCTCATCGCTAAATAGCTGTTTGGCTCGCTCTAAGTCTGTCTCTGGAGTGGCGCCGGGCAGTCCTGGCATCCAGTGGTAGTGTACCTTAAAGCCATGCTCCTTGAGTAATTTAGTAGCTTCAATCACATCGGCCACCTTATGCCCTCTTTTTACCAGTCGGTAGATTTCATCATCCAGGGTTTGAACCCCAAGCTCGACCCTGGTAGTACCAAACTCAAGCATTCTATCTACCTGCTCCGTCTGGCACCAATCAGGTCTGGTTTCCAGGCACAGTCCGGTGCAGCGATGGCTGGCTGTTTCGTTAAGGCGCTTTGCCTCTTCCAGGGTAGCCGACTCTACTCCGTTCAGGGCATCGAAGCAATCCTTAATGAACTGATACTGATAGTCCTCCGGATAAGCCAGGAAGGTGCCGCCCATTACTATCAGCTCAACCTTATCTGTGGAGTGCCCCATTTCAGATAGAATTTTTAACCTCAGCCCAACCTGTTTCCGGGCATCATAGCCACAGTACCTGGCTCGTAATACCGCTGGCGATTCCGGGGTATAGCTCTGCGGCGTTGCCGGGTAGGTAGGGCAATAGATACATTGTCCGGGGCACTTCAGTGGCAGGGTCATCACCGCTACCGGGGTAACGCCTGATATTGTCCTGGCAAGTTTTTTCATGCTATACTTCTTTCAGACTTTAAACAGACTTTAAATGGTGAAAGTAGTTTAGCAGATTCTGCCGGTGACGACAATTAAAAATTATTCCCCGTCTTTAAGAAAGCCCAAGGTCTTTTATGGCTACTGGATAATCGCCGCTACCTTTCTCGGTGCTTTCATGGATTCAGCGGCGGGATATTACGCCTTCAGTCTTTTTGTAAAACCCCTGGAGACAGCCTTCGGCTGGAGCCGGGGCGAGATAATGCTTGGCTGGACCGCTCGTTTCTTATCCGTAGGTCTATTCTCACCCTTTATCGGCAGACTGGTTGACCGCTATGGAGCCAGGAAGATTATGGCTGTTGGTGCCAGCATAGCCGGCTTTGGCTTTATTTTCTTAAGTCAAATGAGCAACCTCTGGCATTTTTATATTGGCTGGATTGTCCTCGGTTTCTCCATGGCAGCCACAGGCCTGATTCCGGCAAGTGCTGTCGTTTCCAATTGGTTCACCAAACGGAGAGGCATAGCTTTAGGCGTCATGGGCATCGGCTTCGGCGCTGGTGGGATTCTGTCTCCGCTCATTGGCGGCTACCTTATCCCTACTTTTGGCTGGAGTGCATCCTATGTCGCCTTAGCCCCGCTGATGTGGATACTCCTCCCCGTAGCCCTGCTGGTGATAAAGACCAGGCCAGCCGATATGGGACTTTACCCGGACGGCATGGCCGCCCCTGAGACAGCCGCTGAAGATAAAGCTAAAACCTTGCTCCTAACCTCTAAGGAGGCAACTCTGAAAATGGCTTTTGCCACACCGACCTTCTGGTTGATTGCCGTTTCTTTTCTACTGGGTAGTTTCGGTGAAAGTAGTGTTACCCAGAGTCAAGTCCCTCACCTTCAGGATATTGGTTTCCCCATAGCCAGAGCCGCCTCTACCCTGGCCATTGTTGGCATCTGGAGTTCTATCGGTAAATTCATCTTTGGCTGGTTTTGCGATTGGATGCCACCAAAATATGCCCGGGCTATTGGTCTTGGTTCCCTGCTAACCGCAACCACTATGCTTATCAATGTGCGCCCGACGTCACATCCGGCACTGCTCTGGGGATATGCTACCATACAGGGATTTGGCATTGGCAGCTGGCTGCCGGCGATGTCAATGCTCATCAGCACTACTTTTGGATTAACCTCCTACGGCGCCATCGTCGGCATGTTAGCCCTAGCTCAAAGCATCGGCGTTGGCACCGGCCCTCTTCTGGCAGCGCGTCTATATGATACTACGGGTAGCTATTACGGGGCTTTTAACATTACCCTCGCCTTACTCGTATTAGCCATCACCGCTATCGTCGCCACGCGCCGCCCCAAATTAGTTTAAGAATTTCCAGGGGATAAGGGAGAGCCTGAGAAAAGGGTGAAGCCCCCCGAAAAACCTCCCCACTATCCTTTGAAGGAGAGAGACACTGAAAGGGGATGAAGGGGCTAGGACGACCAGAGACATCTTCGACCAGATAGCACCCGGTTGGTATAACTTCAGACACTGGTCGATATTCCCAACCGAGCTGGAAGCCCTGGCTCAACGGTGGCAAAAGGGCAGTCTACTCAACCTCGGCTGTGCTCACGGTCCCGATTTTCTGCCCTTCCGGCAAAATTTTGAGCTATACGGCATTGATTTTTCTGGTGAAATGCTGAGGTTTGCCCGAAAATATTCCCAGAAATTCAATTTCGCCGTCAACCTGTTTGTCGCTGATGTCAGCCATCTCCCCTTTACTGATGAAGTCTTTAACTGGGCAATCTCAGTAGCTACCTACCACCACATCCAGAGTAAAAGGGAGAGATTAAAGGCGCTGGAAGAGTTGCAGCGCCTGCTCAAACCCGGCGGTGAAGCCTTCATCACCGTATGGAACCGCGGGCAGCCCCGGTTCTGGTTCCGTGGCAAAGAGGTAACCGTACCCTGGCGGACAAAGGACAAAACCTTGGAGCGTTACTACTACTTGTTCTCTTACCCTGAATTAGAAAAACTGGCAAGACAAGCCGGTCTTCAGGTAGTAAAATCCTTCCCCGAAAATGCCTACCATTTCCCGCTCAAGTTCTTTTCCCGGAATATATGTTTGCTGGTAAGGAAGGGGGATTAGGCTAAACTGGTAAACCGGGATGCCCCCATTTCTAATAATAGTTATCATTATTATATTTTATAAGGATAAAATAAGGTTGCCCTCCTGGGCAGGAGGGCAACCTCGGTATCCTTGATGTCCCTTTCAAGCTAAAAAGGCAGGGAACTTTAAAAAATCACCTAATGGTGAAGAATGGTAGTGATACCATCAACG
>JACQGQ010000039.1 GCA_016199495.1 Chloroflexota bacterium | reverse complement strand
CCCTTGATAAGGGCTTTGTATCATAAGTGCCGTTTTTAAGTCTTTTTGTCATTCCCACGCAAGTGGGAATCCAGAGACGTGCCTGATTATACCAATGGATTCCCGTTTTCACGGGAATGACGACTTTTGATACAAGACCATTGATAATGGAAGGGGGAATAAGAGTAAGAGAGGGGCTTCGCCCCTCTCTAAAATCTCCTCCCCCTCTCCTCAAAAGGAGAGGGGGATAAAGGGGGTGAGGTTACTAAACAATCTCAATAATGAGACCTTTTCTTTTGACCGTAAGCAGGTTAGGTGATAGAATTAACAAAAGGGGCTGTCAGTCAGCCAAGGAGCATGAGCCATGTCTGGACATTCAAAATGGTCTTCAATTAAACATCAAAAGGGGGTAGCCGACGCCAAGCGAGGTCAACTCTTTACCAAGCTCACCCGTGAGATTATAACAGCCGTGCGCCAGGGGGGGAGCAACCCCGAGGCAAATGTTCGACTGCGCCTGGCTGTACAGAAAGCTCGCGACAATAATATGCCGCTGGAGAATATAGAAAGAGCCATCAAGCGAGGTAGCGGCGAGCTAGAGGGAGTTACCCTGACAGAGATGGTTCTCGAGGGTTATGGGCCTGGTGGGGTGGCTCTTCTGGTGCAAGCGCTCAGCGACAACCACAACCGAACTGTGCAGGAAGTGCGCAATATATTATCACGTGGCGGTGGTAGCTTAGGGGAGAACGGCAGTGTTACCTGGCTTTTTGACTCAAAAGGATTAATTACCCTAGACGCCACTGATTTAGATACCGAGGCGCTAACCCTGCAGGCGATTGATGCCGGGGCTGAAGATGTTAATGTCGAAGATGGTTATGTGGAGATTTATACCAGGCCCGAGGCGCTTGAGACGGTGAGAGCGGCACTGGAGCAAAGAAAGATACCCATTACCTCGGCCGAACTGTGCATGGCCCCCAAAACCATGATTGAGCTTGAGGAAAAGACAGCCCTGCAAACAGTGAAGCTACTACATAAACTGGAGGAGCTGGATGATGTCCAGTGTGTCTTCAGTAATGCCAACTTTTCCGATTCTGTTCTAGAAAAGTACCAAGAGTAAGCTCATGTCATTTTTCACTCCCGCCTTCTTTCCATACCAGCAGAATCTTCCCAAAGGGGACACTTCCTGCTCGCGCAAGTGACCAGGATAATACCGGTAAGTAATTCAAAAACAGGCAGTTTGAGCTTAGCAATGAGGATTTTAGGTATCGACCCGGGCACCATAACTATGGGCTATGGTGCCATAGAGACTGCGGACGGTGACATAGCCCTGATTAATTACGGCGCTTTAACCGCGCCGGCGCGCTCCTCCATCGGGGAGCGCTTGAGCTACTTGTATCGCCAGCTTCTGGAAATCGTCTCACGCTATCAGCCTGACGCTGTGGCGATAGAGCAACCTTTTCTGGCTAAAAATGTAAAGTCGGCACTGGCTATCGGCCGGGCTCAAGCAATCGCCATCCTGGCGGCGACTAACCAGGGAATCCCAACCTACGAATATACCCCGGCCCAGATAAAGCAGAGGGTGACCAATTACGGAGCCAGTTCCAAGGAGCAGATTCAGGAGATGGTCAGACTACAGCTCGGGCTATCTCAGTTGCCGCAACCAAGCGATGCCGCTGACGCCCTGGCGGTCGCTCTGTGTCACCTGAGCGAGATACACCTGAGCAATCTGCTGGCTCAGCCAAAGTAAAGGAGAGACAGCCGCCGGTCGTCAAAACAGCCGAGAAGGAAAAGAAATGATAGCCAGTCTTCATGGCACCATAGAAGCATTAGGTAGTGACTGGGCGATTATCAATGTTAATGGCATCGGTTTGCAGGTATATATGCCTACCTCCACCATGAGCACCCTGAGCACCATCGGCAAGGAGGTACACCTGAATACTCACCTTGTTATCCGGGAAGATAGCCTCACCCTCTACGGCTTTACCTCAGCCGAGGAGCTGGGACTCTTTCAAACCCTGATGAGGGTATCAGGGGTGGGACCCAGACTGGCGCTGGCGGCGCTCTCAGCCATGCGCGTCGAGCAGGTGAGTATGGCTATTGCGACCGGTAATGTTGCTCTGCTGACAGTCATCCCGGGAATAGGTAAAAAGATGGCTGAACGTCTTATCCTTGAGCTTAAAGATAAGATAAGCGCCGGCTTGCTGGCCACCCCGGCGGCGCAGCTGGCTCAGGAAAACAGCGATGTCTTAGCCGCCCTGGCCTCTCTCGGCTATTCCGTTTCTGAAGCCAGCCGGGCGGTAGCCACCCTGCCTCCCACCTCCAAGCTAAGCCTTGAGGCAAAGGTCAAGCTGGCGCTACAGTATTTCGCAAGCAAATAGCAAGGAGGTTAGCAATGCAGTTCTTAGAACTTATCGAGCAGCGCTACAGCGCCCGGTCTTACAAACCCGACCCGGTGGAGGCTGACAAGTTGCAACAGGTGCTGGAAGCCGCCCGCCTGGCACCGACACGCCACAACCAGCAGCCCTTCCAGTTAATCGTCATCCACACGGCCAATAGAGAGGCAGAGCTAAGGCGCATTTACCCCGGAGCCCATTTTGTCCAGGCACCGATAGTAATCTGCGCCTGTGGGATTGTTGCCCAGGATTTCGTCAGCCGGGGCCGCCAGGGCCGCCGCGAACTGGACGTGGGTGTCGTTATGGACCATCTCAGTTTAGCGGCTACCTCCCTGGGACTGGGCACGTGCTGGATTGGTGCTATCGACTTCACGGCGGCACGTGAAGTCTTAGGCTTACCTGAGGGTGTCGACCCGATTGTCTTCATGACGCTTGGTTATACAGACGACCCGCCCCGGCCGAAAACTCGTAAAGCACTAACCGAACTCGTCCGTTATGAACACTGGTGAAGATTTTATCCCGTCCTTGCTTCAACCTTAAGGCAAAGGTTAAGCTGGCGCCTGGTTATTTGGCGACTAAATAAAGGATAAAAGGAGGAAAGCGTGGAAATCCTCTTGTATGTCATAATTTTTGTCCTGCTGGTGGTAATTCTGGCGCTGGTTCTGAGACCGAGAAAAATAGAGGTGCCGGCGATAGACGAGCTTGAAGCCAAGCTCAGGTTTGCCCTGGCTTCTGCCGAGTCGGTAAAGGAGATTCAGGCAATGGTTGAATGCCTGCCCCAGGATGTTCTGGCATCGATTACTCACAGTATGGGCACCAGGACGGGCAAGCTCAACGAACTGCTGGCTACCTTTGAGCTGACCCAGTATGACCGCCTCTTCTACCTGGGAGAACCAATCGACTTTGTCGGCGTCAAATACGGCGAAGGTGTCGATTTTATCGAGGTCAAAACGGGCAAGGCACGTCTCTCCGAGGATGAAAAGAAACTGAAAGAACTGATTGACGCCAAAATGGTCAACTATGTACCCTTATCTGTACAGCGAATCGGCATCGCCGAGCACATCGATACCAGATAAAGATTAAGCCGGACAAATAAGACGGGAGGTTACAAATGGAACTACTGGAAGGCATTGAAACGAGGCAAAGCTGGCGCGCCTTTAAGGCAACACCCATTCCGAAAGACATACTGAGGAGAATCTGCCGGGCGGCGGCTAACAGCCCCTCCTACACGAATACCCAACCCTGGGAAGTAGCCGTGGTCACCGGTAAGAAGAGGACGGAACTGAGTAAAATCCTCTATGACCTGACCGATGCCAATACTCCCCCCAACCCCGACTTCCCCCGTGCCCGGGACTGGCCGCCCGAGCTAGAGAAGCGGGCCAGAGAGCACGGTGCCGGCCGCTTCCAGGCTGCCGGCGTCGCCCGGGATAATGAGCAACAAAGGAAAGAATTACAGTTGCGCAACTTTGAGTTTTATGGAGCGCCGTGTGCTATCTTCCTCTTCCTGGATAAAGCTCTCGGTCAGTGGTCGATATATGATATGGGACTCTTTACCCAGAACCTTATCCTGGCCGCCCATTCCTTTGGTCTGGGAAGCTGCCCGCAAGCCGGGCTGGCTAACTACCCGGACGCCGTACGCCGCTGCCTGGGAATAGCGGCAAGCAAGCGACTGCTGATAGGCATCTCGATGGGCTACCCGGACCCCGAAGCCGCAATAAATACCTACCGCAGCCAAAAGGTCGCGCCGGATGCCTTTGTCCGGTGGTATAGTTAAAAAGGTAAGCTGGTCAACTACATCCCCCTAACCATCTAGAGCACGAACATCGCCGCAGAAATCGACACCGAGGAAATCAAGGAGTAAAGGGGAAGGATTGAGGGCAAGGCTATAATGACGATATAATAGTTTAAAGGTAGAATATGGCTAAGAAGACTAAACAATTAATTTGTACCCCAATTGAGATAAAAGGTTCGATGACAAGGCATGAAATAGTTCAAAAAGTTGTTAATACCTTCATAAATACTGAGTTCGAGCAAAGAGGCCGCGGAGTAAAATTTTGGTACCCTGTAGAGCAACTACCCAGCAGTTTACAACAATTAGCGGAAGACACTAGGCTCCTTTAGCGGAAGACACTAGGCTCCTTATCTTTAGACCAGGCGGATTGCAAAAATGGAATTTCGACTTTAAAGTAAATGTAACGCCAGAATTAGGACTGGGAAAAGGAACACACGATGCAATCGCCTCCGACCTAAGGAATAAGAAGCAAGAAAATTCACAAGAGTTCGAGAAATTGATAGAAGCAATGAAGGAAATATATAGCGGCTCAGAAAATGATGTTGACCAAGTTCTAACGGAATATCCCGATTTGCCGGCAGCTTTTCAAAGCGGTGCCCAAGTCGAAATTCTTTTGAAAGTACTAAAATGGATGTTTATTATGGAGGATATAGTTTACTGGAATTACGACGGGCGAGCAAAGCTCTACAATTTCCTCAAAGAGGTCTAAGTGATGGATGCCGACAAATATCTAAATAAAGTGTTCTTAAAAGACATACTTCACCTTCTCAAAGAGTTGCCAGACGGAAGTGTCGATATGGTTTACGGCGACCCCGATTATAATGTCGGCATAAAGTATGGGGATAAATCCTATGCAAAAACTTTTGATGAATACATTGAATGGTATATTGAATTAGCACGAGAATCCCTGAGAGTTCTAAAAGACACGGGAAATATGTTTTTAGTTAATTATCCAAAACAAAATGCCTATCTACGAGTAAAATACTTGGATGAAGTATGCCATGACGTTTCCGATTACGCTTGGGTATATAATACAAACGTGGGGCACACTCCTAAACGCTTCACTACTGCGCACAGAAGTATTTTGCATTGCCGAAAGACAAGAAACAATAAATTTTACAAAGACAATGTGGCGGTTCCTTACCAAAATCCGACAGACAGGCGGATACTAAGAAACCTGGCAAACGGGTCAAGAGGGAGGATGCCGTACGACTGGTTTTATTTCAACTTGGTTAAAAACGTGAGTAAGGAGAAAACGTTTCACGCTTGCCAAATTCCTCAAAAACTTTCTGAGCAACTGATAAAAAGTTGCACTACGCCAGGTGATGTCATCCTAATTCTTTTCGGCGGCAGTGGTTCTGAAATAGAGGTATGCAAAGTGCTTAATAGGCAGTATATTTCTGCCGAAGTCGATGAGAAATATTATCAGATGATTCTCGACAGGCTAAGCAAGGGACGAATTGAAGAAGTATATAAACTAAGATTAAAGCGCTACGAGAAAAGAAATGTAGAAGCCCAATTGTTACTTCTTGAGCAAAAGGAAGAATATCAAATAAAGTAAAGTGCCTTAATTTACAATGCCCTTATCTTAAGTCTTTGACCCTATCCCCTGTATCCCCTTCCCCTTACTAAGGGGAAGGGGAAGATTATTGAAAGAGGGGCTGGCGCCCTTCTTAAACACCCCTGCTCCTAACTCAGAGTACAGAGAGTCTAAGAGAGGCTTCGCCTCTCTTT
>JACQGQ010000037.1 GCA_016199495.1 Chloroflexota bacterium | reverse complement strand
GGGACAAAAGAGATTCCCTGCCGGGGATAATAGACGCCCATACAGTTGGGGCCAATGAGGCGGACACCTGATTTTCTGGCTTGCTTCAGTATTGCCTGTTCCAACTCGGCTGGCTCGGCCCGCCCGGTCTCACTGAAGCGGCCGGTGAAAAGATGAACCGCTTTGACTCCCTTTGGCCGGCAGTCTGCCAGCAGATTGAGCACGGCGGCGGCCGGCACTGCCGAAATGACATAGTCAACCGGCCCGGGTATGTCTCCAAGACTGGGGTAGGCTTTGATACCGGCAATCTCTGGGTACCTGGGATTTACCGGGTAGATTTTTCCCTTGAAGCCATACTTCAGCAGAGGCCTGACAAAGTCTCCCCAATAGCCACCAGGTCCGCCAGAAGCGCCAACGACAGCGATTGATTGTGGGTGGAGAATTGCTTCCAGCGGATGGATTGGCATTAGTGTTATCTCCTAAATGTATGATGGGGAGGTAATACTCCCCTTTTGCTTCCGATAGCTAGGCTAGCCAATTCTATTGACCGCTATCTCGAAGGAATATATTTGTTCCTGGTGCTTTCCGGCTCTTAACAATAACCTTGTCTCTGGCTGGTGCCATCACCAGCCAGAATATTGTAAAATGCCTCAAGGGTTAGCCTAGTATATCAGGTTAGATGTTATCTGGCAATAAGTATGGTAAAATATAGAGAATAGTCAGCTCGACTGATAATCCAGTGCGATTGAGAAGGATGATTTAACATGACTGTTTCTCAGGAAAAGAAGAAGGGGCAATCGTTGCATCTGGAGTCGCTCACCTGGGGCGACTTAACCTGGGTCAACATTGAGCAGCCGACAGAGCGGGAGACAGGGTATCTGGCTCAAAACTATCCCTTTCACCCCTTGGACTTGGACGACTGTCTCAGCCTGAGACAGCGACCAAAGCTAGATGTATATAAGGACTACCTCTTTTTCATTTTCCCTTTCTCGGTATGGGACAAGATGACACGGGTAAGCAGGCATGACCAGGTATCGGTATTTGTTGGTGAAAAATACCTGATTACTGTTCATAGCGGACAGCTCAGGACATTAGTGGCCCTGTTCCACCAGTGCCAGATTGATGAAGAGGTGTGCCAACAGAACCTTGGCTCTGGCTCTGGCTACCTTCTTTACCGCATACTGGATAGGACGGTTGATTCATATTTCCCTATCCTGAACAGCATTCTAGCCTGGATAGAGGAGGTGGAAGACAGGGTGTTTGATGAGAATGTTGAGGCGGTTAAAGAGGTAGCCGTGCTGCGGCGCGATATTGTCACTCAGCGGCGAATCCTTCATTCCTTACGGGTAGTTACTGCTGAGCTAGAGAGCAAATCAAAACGATTTTGCAAAATAGATATAAGTGTTCAGTTTGGCGACCTCATGGACCACCTGAATAAGATATGTGACAGCCTAGATGAAGCTAGGGAGGTTGTTGAGATATTTAAGGACACCGATTATATTTTAAGCACCGACCGCCTCAATCGCATTATTCGTGTCTTGACCATTTTTGGTAGCATTCTCTTGCCTTTTCTAATGGTTTCCAGCATTTATGGAATGAATATACCCTTACCAGGCGGGCCAGAGCAAGGTAGTCTTCTCGGCTTTCTCATTCTAATGGCAATCATGCTTCTTGCCTCTGGTTCGATGCTCTACTTCTTCCGTCGCCGCCACTGGACTTAATAGCGGCAATATGTAGCCAGTGAAGACCTTTATCTACTGACGGCAGCAGTCAGCCAGGGCTTTAGTTTGAAAATGATGAAAGTTTCACATCGATTTGTCATTATTACCGCCATCTTCATTACCTGCCTCATCACGGCCAACATCATTGCTGTCAAGATAATAAGCCTGGGATTTCTTATCCTGCCGGCCGCCATCTTCGTTTTCCCCCTGAGCTATATCTTCGGGGATATTCTCACTGAAGTCTACGGGTACCGTTGGACAAGAAAAGTCATCTGGCTCGGCTTTATCTGTAATCTTATTTTCGTTGCCTTTGCCTGGGTGGGGCAGATTCTACCCCCAGCCCCCTTCTGGAAAGAGCAAGCAGCTTACCAGAGCATTTTGGGCTATACGCCGAGGCTGCTCGTCGCCTCCTTCTTCGGCTATCTTGGTGGCGAGTTCGTCAATTCCTTTATCCTGGCCAGGATGAAGATTCTGACCCGGGGCCGCTGGTTATGGAGCCGTACCATCGGCTCCACTGTCGTCGGGCAGGGGCTGGACACGGCGATATTTATTTCCCTGGCTTTTATCGGCACCCCTTCATTTCTGCCGATAATAATTCTGTATCACTGGTTAGCCAAGACCGGTATTGAGGTGGTGGCTACCCCGCTAACCTATGCTCTGGTGAACTTCCTCAAGAAAAAAGAGGCAATGGACACCTATGACTATGAGACAAACTTTAACCCATTCCGTATCTCCGATTAGAAATCAAGTGGATTTCTCGGGGGAAAGAAACATCTACTTGAGAATGTTTAGTAACCTATCCCCCCGCCCCCTTCTCTTACTAAGGGAAGGGGGAGTGTAGTAAGAGAGGGGCTTCGCCCCTCTCTAAAATCTCTTCCCCCTCTCCTTTGAAGGAGAGGGGGATACAGGGGGTGAGGTTGGGAAAATGAAAATTCAGCTCCTGGGAGCGCATAACTGCGAATCACAAGATACGAAACTGGTCAGCCTGTTGCTTGACGATAGCCTGGTTTTGGATGCCGGTGGGCTTACTTCCAGCCTATCTTTTCCGGCTCAAAAAAGACTCAAGGCAATTCTGCTTACCCATCAACACTATGACCATATCAGGGATGTCCCGGCTCTGGCGATGAATTTTTATCTGGCGGGGGCTACCATTAATATCTATTCTATCCTGTCAGTCTACGACGCCCTGATGACTCACCTGGTGGATGGCAAGCTTTATCCTGACTTCCTGGAGCGACCTCAGGGGAATCCGACCATTAAATTTACCGTGATGGAACCGCACCAGACCGAGTCAATTGAAGGCTATACTATCATGGCTGTTCCGGTGAATCATTCCGTTCCGGCCGTCGGCTACCAAATTACCGCCCCCGATGGTAAGGTAGTATTCTACAGCGGGGATGCCGGGCCGGGCCTGGCTGACTGCTGGCAGTGTGTCTCACCCCAACTGCTTATTATCGAGGTTACCGCTTCAAATAGGTTTGAAGGATTTGCCCGAGAGTCGGGGCATCTTACCCCCGGCCTGCTCAAGCAGGAACTGGATGTCTTCCAAAAGCTTAAGGGCTACCTGCCCCGGGTAATTGCCGTTCATATGAATCCCGGCTTAGAGGAGGAGATAGCGGCTGACATAGCGACCGTCGCCGAGGAGCTAAATAGTCCAATCGTCCTGGGTTACGAGGGGATGCGGCTTCACCTGTAAAAATAAATCCCCAGCGGCAGAAAGCCATCAAGAGACGGCTGAAGGAGAGTCAAAGAGAGGCGGAGCCTTTTTATAAGGAAATACTTTATGAAATTCATCGTCGACAACAACGTCGGCAAATTAGCCAGGTGGCTGAGGATGATGGGCTATGATACCCTGTTCTTTGCTGGTAGTGATGATTCCCAGATGGTAGCTACTGCCCTCGCTGAGAACAGGGTGATACTGACCAGAGATACCCAGATTATGAAAAGAGGGGTGGTAACCAGTGGACGGCTCAAAGCCGTGCTCATCCAGAGTGATGAGCCGGAGCGACAAATGCGACAGGTGGTGGCGACCCTGAACCTGGACGGTCAATCCGGGCTGTTCACTATCTGCCTGGAGTGTAACCAATCCCTGGAAGGAAGGAATAAACAGCAGGTACAGGGTCTGGTGCCGCCCTATGTTTTTCAGACCCAGAGTCAGTATAAGCAGTGTCCTGCCTGCCATCGCATCTACTGGAAGGGGACTCACTGGCAGGCGATGACCAGGCAGCTGGAGAAATTCGTGACCGGCTCCGCCGGGGGAAATATAGAATTAAGTAACGGGCAGCAGGAGGCAAGGTAGATGGAAGCCCAAAGGCGTTACGGCAAAGTGACCGATGACCTGATAGCTTTACTGATTGAAATAGTTGGTGGTGGGAATGTCCTCACCGGAGAGGAACGGCAGGATTACTCCCGTGATGAGGCGCCCAAGTTAAAACCGGTTCTTCCCGAGGTGGTGGTAAAGCCTGAAGATACCGGCTCGGTAGCCAGGATAATGAAGCTGGCTAATGAGAAGAATATCCCGGTCACACCCCGGGGTGGAGGCACCGGTCTTGCCGGTGGTGCCGTGCCCATTTATGGGGGGATTGTGCTCTCTTTAGAGAAGATGAACAGAATCCTGGAGATAGATAAGGATAACTTCGTGGCTACGGTTGAGCCAGGGGTTGTCCTGGCTGATTTTTTTCAGGCGGTCGAAGAGCAGGGACTTTACTACCCCATCTATCCCGGTGAGACCAGCGCCACCATCGGTGGCAATGCGGCCACCAATGCCGGCGGGATGAGAGCCGTGAAATATGGTGTCACCAGGCACTTTGTCCTCGGTCTGGAAGCGGTACTACCTACGGGAGACATAGTGCCGGCGGGAGGAAAGTTTGTCAAGTGCTCTACTGGCTATGAACTGACCCAGCTACTGATTGGTTCCGAAGGGACCCTGGCGGTGATAACTAAAATCATACTGAGGCTGATTCCACCTCCAGGCAAGAGGGAAATAATTTTTGTTCCATTTAATAGTCTGCACGATGCCATTAAGTCTGTCCCCGCTATCCTTAAGCAAAGGATACTTCCGGTCGGTATAGAGTTTATGGAGAGGGATGTCATCGATATGGTTGAACAGCATACCGGTAAGGAAATTCCTTTACATGACTATGACGCCTTTCTCATGATAATTGTCGAGGCAGACAGCGAAGATGAGGTTCACCATATCGCCGGGCAAATCGGCGAAATTTGTCTCAGTCATGGCGCCGTTGATGTTTTTATCCCTGGTAGCGAGAGAGCTAAGAGAAACCTCCTTGAGGCGAGAGAGCAGTTTTACAATGCCGTCAGGTACTTTGGCATTACGGATTTAGTCGACGTGGTTGTCCCCCGCAGCCGCATCGCCGAGTTTGTCGAGAAAACAAAAGGGATAGCCGCCGAATACGGGATACCCCTTATCGCCTACGGGCATGCCGGAGATGGTAATGTGCACCTGCACCCGATGAGCCGGGGAAGAGACGAATCTGAAGCCAGGGTAAAAGAGCTGCTTGAGAAAATCTATGAAGTAGGAGTGTCGTTAGGTGGGACAATATCGGGTGAGCACGGCCTGGGTTTTACCAAGAAAGGTTACCTTCACCTGGCGGCGGATAAGAGCAAAATAGACTTGATGAAAAGGATTAAGCGGGCATTCGACCCCAATAATATTCTGAATCCAGGTAAAGTTTTAGACCTGGAATAGCTGTGGATAATACAACTTATGCCCGGAATTTTGTGAAAGTGTGAAAGATTGAATGTAGTGATTGTTTATTGCTAAACTTCCAACTATAAAAGTTATAAAAGTCACCCCGAGGATTCTTCCGTGAAAATTGTCACCGCTGACCAGATGCGGCAAATAGACCAGGAGTGTGGCAACATTGGCTTGCCGACCAGCGTCCTTATGGAAAATGCCGGTAAAGCTGTGGCTGAAGAGGTCAGGCGCATCCTGGGCGTTATCGACCAGCAACGCATCCTAATCCTGGTAGGACCCGGCAATAATGGTGGGGACGGGCTGGTGGCGGCTCGCTATCTTCACGACTGGGGAGCCGAGGTCAGCCTCTATCTTTTTGACCAGAGACCAGCAGGCGACGCCAACCTTGAGCTGGTGCGGCAACGCGGCCTGACCTGGGTTGAAGCCGCCCGGGATGAAAACTTGGGCGGGCTTGATGACCGGCTGTCATCAGCCAACGCTGTTATCGATGCCCTGTTCGGCACCGGTAAAAGACGTCCGCTGGGTGACATTTTCGTGAGAGTCTTAGGCAGGGTGAGTCAGGCTAGAGAGCGGCAGCCAGGACTGCGCCTCATTGCCCTGGACTTGCCATCAGGGCTTGATGCCGATAGTGGTGCCGTGGACTCTGCCTGCCTTTATGCTGATAATACCATTACCCTTGGTTTTCCCAAGCCGGGTTTGTTCAATCTGCCCGGGGCAGAGAGGGCTGGCAAGATAACTATCGTCGATATTGGCATACCATCGTATCTGGCGGCGCCGGTAACTAATGAACTTATCACTAGCGACTGGGCGAGGTCGGTTCTCCCTAGGCGTCCGCTCGGGGCTAACAAAGGCAGCTTTGGTCGGGTTCTGGTGGTTGCTGGCTCAATCAACTATATTGGTGCCGCCTATTTAGCTTGTAGTGGTGCCATGCGGGTTGGCGCCGGTCTGGTAACACTGGCAACGGCGGCCAGCCTGCAGCCTGTTCTGGCTTCAAAGCTGACCGAGGTAACCTATCTCCCCCTACCCGAATCCACTCCCGGCGTCTTTTCTCCACAGGCAACCCGGCTGATACAGCGGGAACTCAGTCACTACGATGTCCTGCTGCTGGGCTGCGGATTGGGACAAAGCCAATCACCCACAAGATTTATTAAGTCTATCCTTTTCCGGTTGAAGGCGTCGCCATGCCTGGTGCTTGATGCCGATGCTCTGAATACCCTGGCGAAAACCCCGAACTGGTGGCAACAGCTAGCCGATGATGCTATACTTACTCCACACCCCGGTGAAATGGCCAGACTGGCCGGGGTGAGTGTCGATGAGGTGCAGTCAGATAGGGTAGGCATTGCCAGGAAGGCAGCCCAGGAGTGGCACAAAACGATTGTTCTGAAGGGGGCTTATACCGTGATTGTGACGCCGGATGGCCACTCCAGCATTAACCCGATAGCCAACCCCGGGCTGGCGTCAGCCGGCACCGGTGATGTCCTTGCCGGAGTTATCGCTGGATTGCTGGCACAGGGTCTAACCCTTTTTGAGGCGGCGGCCGGTGGTGTCTACCTGCATGGTCAGGCTGGTGAGATGGTCAGGGACAGGCTGGGTGACGCCGGTATGCTGGCTAGTGACCTTCTGCCGGCACTGCCACCGGTTATTAAGAAACTAAAGGAAAACCCGTCTCATTATTAGGTGGGGGTAAGGCTATGTTATTAGCTGTTGATATCGGCAATACCAATGTCACCTTCGGGGTTTTTGAAGGTGAGGAGCTTCGGGTTACCTGGCGTATGGCGACCAATGTTAACCAGATGGCGGATGAGTATGCTGCCTTACTGCTTAACCTACTGCGTTATCAAGGTCTGGACGCATCAGATATTAAAGATGTCGTTATGTGCAATGTTGTCCCGCCGTTAACCACCACCTTCGTTGACCTTGCGCAACGCTATTTTAAGGCGACGCCGTTGGTCATCGGGGCTGGGGTTAAGACCGGGGTGCGTATCCGCATGGATAACCCGAGAGAGGTCGGCGCTGACCGTATTGCCGATGCGGCGGCTGCCCACCATCTCTACGGTGGTCCGGTAATTATCATTGACCTGGGCACCGCTACCACTTTTGGTATTGTCTCCAGAGAAGGTGATTACATTGGTGGTATTATTGCTACTGGAATAGCTACCGCTGCTGAAGCTCTCTACTCGAGGACGGCGCAATTACCCCGTGTGGACCTGGTTCGTCCCAGTCATGTTATCGGCACCAATACCGTGGCTGCCATGCAGTCGGGGATTATCTATGGTTACGCTTCCCTCGTTGAGGGTATGGTGGCTCGTATTCAACAGGAATGGGGGGAAAAAGCCATGGTAGTGGCTACCGGGGGTTACGCCCGGCTTGTGGCTAAAGAAACAGCGGTAATTGATAAGGTAAATCCTGATTTAACGCTGATAGGATTAAGACTCATCTACCAAATGAACAAAGTCTAGTCTGTGATAAAGGTGATTTTTATTATGGATTATCTTTGAAGAGTAGGTACTAAAGGAGAGTTAAAGAGAGGCGAAGCCTCTCTGACAAATGGGGAGGGTTACCTAATAAGATTCTGGAAAGTGAGGTTCTTAAACTTTCTCCAAGAAGGAGGCACTAATGCTAACTAACAAAACTGTAGTATTGGGTGTAACCGGCAGTATCGCCGCCTATAAGGCGGCTGATATCGCCAGCAAGCTGGTTCAAGCCGGGGCTGAGGTTAGGGTGGTTATGACCGAGTCAGCTACCGAGTTTGTTAGTCCGCTAACCTTCCGCAGCCTGACAAACCAACCGGTAGTGACCGGAATGTTTGAGCTTGCCTCCGAGTTCAGCCTTGAGCACGTCGCCCTGGCGGAAGCCGCCGATGTCGTCGTTATCGCCCCGGCGACAGCTAATATCATCGCCAAGCTGGCGGTTGGTCTCGCCGATGATATGTTGTCGGCCACGGTGCTGGCGACGGAAGCGCCGGTCATTATCGCCCCGGCGATGAATGTTAACATGTTCCAGAACTCGGTCACTCAGGATAACCTGGCTAAGCTCAAAGCCAGGGGTTTCACTATCGTCGACCCGGCCTATGGCCGCTTAGCTTCGGGTAAAGTAGGCCTGGGGCGCCTGGCTGAAGTCGAGAAAATCATCGGCACCATCAAGCAGGTATTGGGCCGGAGCGGTGACCTGGCGGCGCGCCGTATCGTGGTGACCGCCGGCGGTACGCAGGAAGCTATCGACCCGGTGCGCTATGTGGGCAATCGTTCCTCAGGTAAGATGGGTTACGCCGTGGCTGAGGCGGCTAGGGATAGGGGGGCTAAAGTGACGCTCATCACCGCTCCTTCTGCCCTGTCTGAGCCAGTGGGCATTGATGTTGTTCATATCACCAGTGCTGTTGAGATGAAGGAGGCAGTAACCAGGGCCTGCGCTCAGGCGGATGCCCTGATTATGACGGCGGCGGTTGCCGACTATCAGCCTAAGAGCACTGCCAGACAGAAAATTAAGAAAGAAGCGGCCGGCGCTGGCTTAACCCTGGAACTGGTGAAGACGCCGGATATTCTGGCTGAGGTCAAGGGTGACTTTCTCAGGGTCGGTTTTGCCGCCGAGACCGAAGACCACGTGGCTAATGCCCGGCAAAAGCTGGCTAAGAAGCAGCTTGACCTCATTGCTGCTAATGATGTGACCGCTCCCGATAGCGGCTTCACCGTCGATACCAATAGGGTAACCCTGATTAGCCGGGACGGTAAGGTAGAAGAACTACCCCTGATGCTCAAGAGAGAGGTCGCCGATAAGATACTGGACAGGGTGGTGGGGATGCTGGCTGAGAAGGGTGGGAGATAAAAATGTTACTTATAGATGGTGTGAAGTACGAACTATGGACACCCAAAAAGGAGGTGGAAGAATTTCATCCGCTTGTTAAAGAACACTACAGAGAAATCTTTGGCGGGAAGTCTATATTTATTGAGGGGAGCAGACTGGAATCGGGGTCAGGGAAAGGTTCTGTGCCCGATGGGTTTGTCATTACATTCGGTGAAGGACCGAAATGGCATATTGTGGAAATAGAATTGTCTACTCACCAATTGTACGACCATATAGTAAATCAGGTAGGTAGATTTATTAATGGCGTAAGGACAACTGCTACTCAAAAAAAGATTATTGAAGCCATATATCAACATATACAGGGAAACAGACAACGAAAAGTAAAATTTGAGGAGGCGATAGGTTCTGGCGAAATTTTTAAGTTTATTTCAGACCTAATAACGAAGCCCCCTATATTAGTGGTCATTATAGAGAATGGAACACGAGAATTAGATGAAGCGTTAGACCTGCTTAGATACTCCCCCATAAATGTCGTAGAGTTCCAGACCTTCAAGAGAGTGGGAGCAGAATCAGTCCATGCCCATTTATTTGAGCCTTTGTATGCTGTCTCACCTTCTTTACCACTTACACCGATAGATAGTTCTGAAGAGGGGCAGAAGATTAGGCTTCCTCGTGGCCAGCTAAAGATTAGAGGAAAAGTCACATTTGAAGAACTTATGAGCTACGGTTTGCTTAGTGATAGGCAGGTTTTGTATTTCTACAATACCCGACTATTCACGGATGAACGAGCGCAAGTAATAGCTTCCTCAAACGAACTGAAATATGAAGGAGATGGACGCAACTATTCGAAATCCGAGCTTGCCAAAATTCTTCTAATAAAGCATAGTTTTAAACATGACGAGCATGGGGTATGGGGCCCCATATACTGGAAAACGCAGGAAGGGCGACTTCTGAAAGACTTAGAAGAACAAGTAAGAAGTCTACGTGGTGGCAGATGATAAATCCATCCCCCTGACCCCCTTCCCTTACTAAGGGAAGGGGGAGTATGGATAAGAGAGGGGGCGAAGCCCATGAGGGAAATTCCCCTGAGTCCCCCTTTGCCAAAGGGGGAGAACTTCTCCCTTTCAGAAAGGGAGAGCGAGAGGGATTTAAGTAAAGGTGAGGCAAAGAGAGGCGAAGCCTCTCTAAAAAATCCCCTCCCCCTCTCCTTCACAAGGAGAGGGGGATTAAGGGGGTGAGGTTAAACAAATAATCTAAGAAAGGGAGTTATGACAGAATCAAAACAGATTCAAGACGAAATGCCCAGAGCCTATGAGCCGGGCAATGTCGAGCAGAAGTGGTATCAGTTCTGGCTGGAGAAGGACTACTTTAAGCCCAGGATAGACCGGGAGAAAAAGCCCTTCGTCATTATCATGCCGCCGCCCAATGTTACCGGTGAGCTTCATGTCGGGCATGCCTTGACGGCCACTCTGGAAGACATTATGATTCGCTGGCACCGCATGAAAGGCGAGCCGACACTGTGGCTGCCCGGGGTTGACCACGCTGGTATTGCCACGCAGGTGGTACTGGAGAGATTGCTGGCGGAAGAAGGGATAGACCGGCATCAGCTCGGCCGAGACCAGTTTATGCAGAGAATAGCTCAGTGGGCGGAAAACTGTCGCCAGACTA
The DNA here is from genome assembly GCA_016199495.1 of Chloroflexota bacterium. Classification (GTDB taxonomy): domain Bacteria; phylum Chloroflexota; class Dehalococcoidia; order Dehalococcoidales; family UBA2162; genus JACQGQ01. Next base: position 26,125 of record JACQGQ010000037.1, on the reverse strand, counting down.
TTGCCCGCCAGCACCAGAGGTTGGGTGTTTCTTGCGACTGGAGTCGGGAGCGTTTTACGCTGGATGAGGCGCCTAGCCGGGCGGTACGTACCGCTTTTGTCCGTCTCTATGATAAAGGCTTAATCTACCGCGGGGAACGGATTATCAACTGGTGCCCTCGTTGTGCCACGGCCCTCTCTGACCTTGAGACCGACCATAAAGAACTCACTGGTCATCTCTATTATGTTCGCTATCACCTGGCTGACAGCGATGGTTTTATTACCGTAGCCACTACCCGGCCGGAGACCATCTTGGGCGATACGGCCGTGGCGGTCAATCCCAAAGACGAACGGTTTAAGGCTATGGTCGGTAAAAAAGTTATCCTGCCGGCGGTCAACCGGGCAATACCTGTCATTGCCGATGAAGCGGTTGACCCCGGCTTTGGTACCGGGGCGGTTAAAATCACCCCGGCGCACGACCCGGTGGACTTCGAGGTGGCGCAGCGGCAGGGATTGCCGCTCATCAATATACTGAACCCGGATGCGACCATGAATGAGAATGCCGGGCCCTATGCCGGGCTTGACCGTTTTGCCTGCCGTGGCGCCATACTGGCTGACCTGGAAAAGGATGGCTTGCTGGTCAAGGTTGAGCCTTACGCCCACGCGGTGGGACACTGCCAGCGCTGCCAGACGGTGATTGAGCCGATTGCCAGTAAGCAATGGTTTATCAATACCAAACCCCTGGCGCAACCGGCTATCGAGGCTGTTGTCGACGGACGTATCACCATTATTCCCCCCCGCTTTACCAGGGTCTATCTCAACTGGATGGAGAATATCCGTGACTGGTGCATCAGTCGGCAGCTATGGTGGGGACACCCCATCCCGGTGTGGTATTGCCAGCAGTGTGGTGAGCTAACGGTGACGGTTGAGGATGTTAAAGCTTGCCAGCACTGTGGCTCAGCCAGTATCGAGCCAGACCCGGATGTGCTCGATACCTGGTTTAGCTCAGCCTTGTGGACACACTCCACGCTGGGCTGGCCGGACGAGACCGAGGATATGGGCTACTTCTACCCAACGACGGTGATGGAGACCGGCTATGATATTCTTTTCTTCTGGGTCGCCAGAATGATTATGATGGGTCTGGAGGATACCGGTAATATCCCCTTCCATACCGTTTACCTGCACGGACTGATACGGGACGAGCGGGGGGAGAAGATGAGCAAAATCAGGGGCAATGTGCTTAATCCGATTGATACCCTGGAAAAATACGGCACTGATGCCCTGCGCTTCGCCGTCTCCACCGGCACCGCGCCAGGTAACGATATCAAGCTGACTCAAGCCAGGTTGGAGACCGGCCGCAACTTCGCCAACAAGCTGTGGAATGCCACCCGCTTCGTGCTCAGGAGCATCGGGACAGATTGGACTGGTCAGGCAATTCAGTGGGGGGCACTGGCGCTGGAAGACCGCTGGATTCTGAGCCGGCTCAGTCGTACTATAGCCAGTGTCACCAGTCTCATGGAGGATTTTCAGTTTGGCGAGGCACAAAAGCAAATCTACGATTTCCTCTGGAGCGAATTCTGCGACTGGTATATCGAGCTGGCAAAGACTCGCCTGCGCGCCGCTACGGAGCCAGTGCTGACACCCCTGACCGTCCTGGTTTATGTTCTCGAGACTTCACTCCGCCTGCTGCACCCCTATATGCCTTTCCTGACCGAAGAGCTGTGGCAGAACCTCAAGCGCCACCTGGCTTCGGACTGGCCGGTTGGTGAGTCGATAATGGTAGCGCCTTATCCCGAGGCTGATGCCCAAGCCGTTGACCCTGAAGCCGAGCGTGTTATGGAGGCGGTAATAGAGATAATACGTTCTATCCGTAATACCCGGATTCACTATAATGTCGAGAGTAGCCGCTGGGTTGAAGCTCAAATCTACGGTGGTAAGCTGACGCCGGCGATTACGCCCTATTCTCAGGCGATCGAGACATTAGCCAGGGCAAGGCCGGTTACCTTCATCGGTAACCGGGAGGAGGCTCCACCGGGTGAAAATAGCGTGGTCGCGGTGCTCAAGGAAACTGAGGTAGTCATCCCGATGGAAAGTATGGTAGATTTAGAAGGTGAGAGGCAGCGACTGGAAAAGGAGATAGAGCAAAGCCAGGCTGAGGCGAGCCGTCTTGAATCCAGGCTCAATAATAGCGACTTTCTGGCTAAGGCACCGGCGGCGGTTATTGGCAAGGAGCGAGACAAGCTGGGGATAGTAAGGGATAAGCTGGAAAGGCTAAGACAGCAGGTAGCTAAATTTTAGGAGGGAAGCAATGTACGAGAGAATACTGGTGCCACTGGACGGTTCCAAGCTGGGTGAGGCGGCCTTGCCCTACATTGAAGAGTTGGTCTCCAGACTATTACCAGGGACAAAGGTAGAGGTTACTCTGCTTCAGGTATTATCATTACTGACGCACTGGGTTGTTGCCGGAGAAGCCGGTGTCTCGGTGCCTTATACCGAGCAGGAAATGAAGCGCTTCAAACAGCAAGCCGCCGACTACCTGGGTAAGGCTGGTGAAGGGCTGAGCAGCAAGGGGGCCACGGTAAAAATCAGGGTCGGCGTTGGTAATGCCGCCGAGGAGATTATTACGGCCGCTCACGAAATCAATGCTGACATTATCGCCATGTCAAGCCACGGCCGCTCCGGATTTAGCCGCTGGGCTTTTGGCAGTGTTACCGACCGGGTATTGCGGGGTGGGGACAAACCGGTACTGGTGATTAAGGCGACAAAAGGGGTGAAAACTACCTAACCGACTGCTTCGGATGGCAAGACATGGCTCAGTTCCGGCTTAAAAGCGGGCTTATCCGGCTGACGGGATAAGCCGTGGCTCTTCAGCCAGTTGAGCGCCTTCTTGGTATCGCTGGCTACCCTGGCCTTATCACATTGCTTCAGCCGATACTTGAACAGCCAGTAGGTGAACTCTTTTAGCTCGGTCAGGTTAATAGACTTGAGTTGAGGGTAAGCCTTATCCCGCCGGAAACGCCGTAGCAAGACAGCCTTGGTCGTGCCGTAGATTCGCCGGTAAGCCTCGTTAATAATAATGTCCGGCTCCTTACAGTAGCCTGAAGCCCATCTTTCCTTGCGTACCTCCTCCTGTACCGCCCAGGTTAAAGCCTCCTCCACGGTAATGCCGTAAAAGTAGTTAAGGTATTGATGATACTTGGCACGGCCGATAAGCTCCTTAAATTTCTCGGCGGGCAGGTTAAGCGGTGGCTCACCATGGAAAAGGAGGGCTGTTTTCTCATCGTCCGGTAATGAACTTGCCACCGCCCGGCAGAGGCGCTCCGCTAGCAGCAGCCAGTCGAAAGCCTCGCCGTCGATAAGGTAAGAATAGGTGCGTCCGTGGTCGGTTTCCGCAACCGTCTCCCACCGCCCGATAGCCTCAAGCAGGGCAAGATACCAGTGCTGGCCACTGGCGATTGCCTGTTCCAGGTGCTTGATGGCGGCGGCATCCCCGGCTGCCGTCAACTGGTTATTAAGTTCACGGTTATCTATTGACCTCACCCCCTTCCTCCCCCTCTCCTTAGAAAGGAGAGGGGGAGGAGGATATTAGAGGGACTTCGTCCCTCTTTGACACCCTATCATTCTGGGGGTTTCGCCCCTCTCTAATACCCATCATTGAGGGTAGTTTGAAGGGGCGTCAGCCCCTTCAAAGAATAATTACTCCCCCTTCCCATTGGGAAGGGGGTCAGGGGGATAGATTCATTCATTTCTTAACCTCAGGTTTTTCCTAATTTGTCATTGCGAGCCCCAATGAAATCGGGGCGAAGCAATCCGTATGATTTTACGGATTGCTTCGTCACTGCGTTCCTCGTAATGACAGGCGAATTAACTTTTACCCCAGCCATCTCCGCTTTCAATTTCTCATAGTACTCAAGGCGCCCGCTGGTTACCAGCTCGGTAATCTTCTTGGTGATAGCCTCCCCCACCCCCGGGATTTCCTTTAAGCGTCCCTCCCTGACCAGTTGTTCCACCGCCACTGGCAGTTCTCCGATAGAGCCAGCCGCCTTGCGGTAAGCCCGTATCTTGAACCAGTTATCCTTCCTTAGCTCCAGCCGGTCGGCAATATCAGCCAATACCTGAGCAATCTCAGTGTTGGTCATGTTATCTAATCCCTAATGGCGACCTCGTAGCTCGTAGGTAATACCCTGTGGCTCGGTAACGTGTTCAGACGCATCCAAAACTTCAACGGAGACGATTTTTCCATCGCAACCGTAATCAATGATTAAACCTTCCCTGAGTTCATCACTCTCGGCGACAGGCTCGTCCCTGAATAAAAGATTTAAGGTATCGGTATCTGAGTCATAAATCACTTTCATGTTAGCCCTCCTTCTTCCAGTACTTGTCAATCCTTGAAGTTCGGTAAGCGGTAACTACAAAAAGCTGGTTGAGCCTTTCTTCACAGATTACTCTCAAAATCATCTCTTTATCTTCAGTTGGGTCATAGTATCTGCTCTGGTAGACCTTGCGTTCCTTTTTCAATTTAACCACCTGCTGTGGATTTTCGGCAACATTTCTGACCGCTTCTTCTGAAAGCTGACGGCGAACTATTTCAAAGCGGGCATGGTCGCTAATGACTACATCCATTAGATACCCTGGGTGATTTCACTATTGGTCATTACTAATCTAATTCAAGTTCTGTTTTAAGGCGCAGGATTTTCTCTTCGGCATAGCCGAATTTTTCTGACATAACCTTGTCCAAAGCTGAAGGAGGGCTGAGACGAAATCTCCTGCTTCGTAAGATTTGCCCATCCGTGCCTACTATTTCGATGCTATGTTCATCAAAAATAGTAGCGACAAAGTTCATTCCAGCAAATAAAGTTTCGTACATTGGTCTCAGCCAGACTGGCTTTCTGTAGCGCACTACAATGTAAAGTCCGTAGAAACACCAGTTTGCAATCAAGACCCATTCACCAGTATTGCCTTTCTTATAGTACAGATGCCCACCATTTCCACTCTTGACTTTGTAAGCGTATTTGCCCTGCGTGAGTATAAGTTCTGACTCATACTTACTCAAAAGGAGAGTCGCGGCGAACTTATGTATAGTTTCGTCTGAGGCTTCATAATTTATGACGAATGTTTTGTTCTCCATGACTAAGCTCTTCTATCGAATTCTACCTCGGTTAGTATGAGGTCGTTTTGTTCGCTGTTCACCCTATACTTTAATAACCTGACCGTTTTCTCCTCTATAAGTCTTCGCTTCTGTACATACTCTAGAACTTTGTCATCGAAGTCAAAGCCAACCAATATACTTTGAACCATTTCGTTATCCCCACTGGCAAGTTTTCTGACAAGCCAATTCTCGTATTTAATAATCTGATTCAGATTATCTTCTACGCATATTCCAGTTTTCAACTCAATACAAGTAAAGTTATGAAGCACATCGACACCGTCAACCGAGGTGACGTGAGTGAGGAAAATATCCATCACTGTATTGAAAGAAGTAGGGACGTAATTTAGAAAATCGTAATACTCGCCGATAAGACTTTTAAGCTTCCCTTGAGCAAAAGAACGCATAAACCAAGCATTTAGATAACCTTCTATTCTTATTTGTCCCTTGCTATTCGTTTCAAGTTTCAGCGGGAGAGCCTCTTCTCTGGCTAAAAACGGGTTCGATGTTTGCCTAAGCGAATGGAAAATAGGATTGTTCCTCAGCAGAAGGCGGATTAGTTCTTTTCCCTCTTCCGTTGTTATAGGTTGATGACTCTTCTTAGTAAAAGTCCCTAGGTCAAAAGTCCATATCTTGCCTTTGTCTCGTAGGTCCAAGATATCACTCAAAGCAATTGGTTTGCGGAACTCTCTTATCGAAGGCTCAAAGCAAACTCTATAAGGGTAAAGCTGGTCTTTTCTTCCCCACACATTGCGCTCTCGATCAAGAAAGGGCCTGCTCGTTGCTTTCCATAAGCCGTATATACCTGTATTTCTAACGTAGAAGAATATGAAGTCTCCTGGTCTTATAGCTTCAAACCCAGATATAATTTCTGAATTAGTCCTTTCAAAGGAATGAGAAATACCGCCATACACTCCATATTCAAGGCATTTCTCAAAATTATCTTTACTGGCAAGGAATATGTGATTCCCCATATATACTCCTCTTCTCACCCTCCACAGCAGTATTCAGGTTTTCTTAGCGTAGTCTCCCAACCATCTTAGCCGCTTATTCTTGCCTTTCAGGGAGTTAGCCAGTCGGCTATCGGCCGTCCACAGTTCGCAGTCCTCAAGCTCGGCCACGGCCAGGTAGTGCATATCATAGCATACCGGTAGATTGAATGCCTGTGCCAGTTGCCAGGCTATCCGGGGAAGCTCAGGCGGACTGACAATTTTCACAGCTAGCTCGTGGTAGAACAAAAAGGCTTTTTCCCCTTGCGCCGGCAGAAGTTTCTTAAAATACACGTGCCGTCTGATAGTTGAAGTTACCTCAGCATCAAATAATGGCGGACCAATGAGTTCAGTCCCGGCCTGGTCCCACGATTGCAGTAAAGACTCTGCTAGCGGGTCCTGTTGTGTCGGTATCAGCCATTGCACGGCTAGGCTGGCATCAACGCAGACGCGTGAGTTCATTCATTCTCTCCTCACGAAGTTGTTCTATCGTCCCGGCCGCATCCAGGTTTCCGACCCTGGTACGTATGCTTTCACGCAGCTTCCGCATTCTCTTAATGAGGTTAGCCTTACTCCCCGGTTTTACCATGGTTTCTGGTTGAGGCAAACGCTGTTCCAGTTCATTCATACGCTCCTCCCGCATCTTACGAATTTCTTCGGCGGTATCGATTGGCTTGACTCCCTTGGCTTTCAGTCTTTCTTGAAAAACTATCGCCCGCTCCGGAAAATCGGGCCTGGGTTTGGCTTCGTATTCCCGGATAGCCGTCTCGCGGCAAAAGCCGGCGAAGTCACTCCGCTTGATGAAAAGCTGGTTACCGAGCTTTTGGGCGGGCAATTTGCCGCCCCAAATCCAGCGGCGGACAGTTTCCATATTCCGCCCGCACTCCCGGGCGGCTTCCCGGACACTGATTAAGTCATCTTCTCTTTGGCTGGTCATCTTATCCTCCAGAAATATAGTTGTAGTCTACAACCATATTATAGCAAAGGCCATTCTGCCTTGTCAAGCAACCCTTTCACCCTTTTATTTTTACTATAACCCTATCCCCTTTATCCCCTTCCCCTTTTTAAGGGGAAGGGAAAGTGATTTTTGAGAGGGGCGAAGCCCCTCTCAGACTCCCCCTTAAGGAGAAGGGGCTTTGGATATATAAGAGGGGCTTCACCTCTCTTAGAGTTTCCCTTCCCTACTAGGAGTCTGTCTCGTAAATAAGTTGCTTTAATCTCTTTCGTCTCCCCCTTTGCCAAAGGGGGATTAAGGGGGATTTTGACGACTGCTTAAAGAGAAATCCTTCTCAGTCTCCCTTTAGGAAAGTGAGAAGAATTATTCAATGAACTTATAAGACACTACATTGGGTAAGGGGGTCGGAGGGTGGGTTAATAAACAAGCTAAGTTACCTGCCGTGGCAGTGCTTGTATTTTTTGCCGCTGCCGCAGGGGCAGGGGTCGTTGCGCCCTATCTTTCTGCCGGCTACTTTTAGCGTCTGCTTTTGACCGCCAGCGCTAGCGGCGGCAACCTGAGCCATAACTGAAGGGGCTGGGCGGGGGGCTTCCCGCCGGGCGAGGCCGACATGGTAGATGGCGTGAGCCACATCGTGCCGAATGGTATCCAGCAAGACCTGGAACTGCTCATACCCTTGACTTTTATAGGCGTCCACCGCTTTCATCTGGCGTAAGCTCTGCCAGCCGGCCTGCTGGCGCATATCCTCCATGGTGGTCAGGTGCTCGACCCACAGGCTGTCGATGGTTTGCAGCATGACTAGGCGCTCCAGCATTCTCATATTGCCTGCCCCCAGTTCCTCTTCCCGCTGCTGGTAAAGAGCCTCGGCTTGCTCCGTGAGCTTCCCTGCAATCTGCTTTGGCCTGAATGCCGCCAGGGTGTTGACATCGAGTTCCGGTGGCAGGGGGAGAATGGTGGCAGCTTCAGCCATTAAGCCCTCGATATCCCCGCCATCGCCACCCTCATCCCCGATATGGGTGGTAATGATACCTTGAAGCTCTTCCTTGACCATTGACAGAATGTTCGTTTTAAGGTCGGCACCGCTCAGTATCTTTCGGCGCTCAGCATAGATAAGCTCACGCTGTTTATTAACGACATCGTCATACTCGACCAGGTGTTTACGCATATCAAAGTGGTAGCCTTCTACCCTGACCTGTGCCCCTTCGATAGACCTGTTGACCAGTTGATTCTCGATAGGGGTATCCTCATCCATACCCGCCCATTCCATAATGCCTTTGATGCGGTCACCACCGAAGCGCTTGACGACATCATCCTCTAAAGAGACATAGAAACGGGAGCTGCCGGGGTCACCCTGCCGCCCGGCTCTACCCCGAAGCTGGTTATCGATTCGCCTGGCTTCATGGCGCTCGGTGCCGATGATGTGCAGTCCACCGAGCTCCACTACCTTTTCGTGCTCCGGCTGCCACTCCGGCTCACTTCGGCCGGCCGGATTGCCGCCGAGCACAATATCAACGCCACGTCCGGCCATGTTGGTGGCGACGGTTACTGTCCCCAGCTTGCCTGCCTGAGCGATGATGCTCGCCTCCTGCTCGTGGTACTTGGCATTAAGCACCTGGTGGGGTATACCCCTTCTCTTCAACAGGTCGCTCAGGACTTCTGACTTCTCGATAGATACCGTACCGACTAGCACCGGTTGTTTTTGCTGGTGAAGTTGCTCTATCTCACGGACGGCCGCCTTGAATTTAGCCGGCTCATCCTTGTAGATACGGTCGGGAAAGTCCCGGCGAATCATTGGCTCATTGGTGGGCATGACCACCACCTCAAGCTTATATATCTTGTGGAACTCCTCCGCTTCGGTAACGGCCGTGCCCGTCATCCCGGCTAGTTTGTGATACATGCGGAAGTAGTTCTGAAAGGTGATGGTGGCAAAGGTCATGCTCTCCCGTTGCACCCTGAGCTTCTCCTTGGCTTCCAGTGCCTGATGCAGTCCCTCTGAGTAGCGGCGGCCGGGCATGAGCCGGCCGGTGAACTCATCAACGATAATAACCTGGCCATCTTTTACCACGTAGTCGCGGTCTCTCTTATAGAGGACGTGGGCTTTCAGGGCACTTTCCAGGTGGCGGGTCAGCGAGTAATTCGACGGGTCATAGAGATTGGCTGCCTTTAATAACCCTTCCCGGTTTAGTATCGTTTCCATCGTGCTGATACCGCTATCGGTCAGGCTAACGGCGCGTGTCTTTTCGTCTACTGTGTAATCCACTTCCGTACGCAGGCGAGGGACAAATCTGGTGAATACCTGGTACTTCTGCTCGGCTTCCTCGGCCGGGGCACTGATAATCAGCGGGGTGCGGGCTTCATCGATGAGGATATTATCGACCTCATCGACAATGGCGTAGTTCAAGGGGCGCTGCACACACTGTGCTAGGTCGACGACCATATTGTCGCGCAGATAGTCAAAGCCGAACTCATTGTTGGTGCCATAGGTAATATCGGCCTGGTAAGCCTCACGGCGGGAGACGGGGCGCAGGTAGTGCCACCTCTGGTCGGCTGACTCATAGCCGGGGTCATAAATGAAGGAGGCTTCATGCTGGATACTGCCGACAGTAACCCCCAGGGCGTGGTAGATGGGCGCCATCCAGTGATGGTCTCGCTTGGCCAGGTAGTCATTAACCGTCACCAGGTGGCAGCCCTGACCGCTCAGCGAGTTGAGATAGAGGGGTAGAGTCGCCACTAGGGTTTTACCCTCACCGGTTTTCATCTCGGCGATTTTGCCCTGGTGCAGGACAATCCCTCCCATTAGCTGGACATCAAAGTGGCGCTGACCGATAGTGCGCCTGGCGGCTTCACGCACTGCGGCAAAGGCTTCAGGGAGAAGCTCATTGAGGACATCTTCCGCCACTTTCCGTAGCTCTTGCTGAAGTTGAGCGGCGCGCTCTTCGAGCCGCTTGCACCGGGCATTCTCATCTTTTCTTTCGAACTCATCCTGCATTGTGGCGAGACACTGTCTGGCTTCCACTAGTTCCCGTTGTGCTTCAGTTAGCTCTTGTTTAATTTCGGCGATAGCCTCAGCCAGCCGTGCCTTAAACTCGTCGGTCTTCGCCCGCAGTTCGGCATCGCTCAGTCGCTCAAATTCTGGTTCAAGCTCATTTATCCTATCAACTGCTGGCTCCAGGCGCTTCAGCTCTCTCTCGTTAGAATCAATGAGTCCACCCAGCCACTTAAACATGTCTCACTCTCTCCTTCGAGTTCACCTAATAACCCCATCCCCTTTATCCCCTTCCCCTTGATAAGGGGAAGGGGCATTGGTTTACATAAGAGAGGCGAAGCCTCTCTTTAACTCTCCTTCCGTATCCCTTTTCTAAATCCTGAAAGGGCTTTACCCCTCTCTAACCCTTACTATGGCATGGAAGGACTTCTCCCTTTCCTTCGGGGGAGCTTAGACTAACAGGGCGTCTCAGAGGGGCTAGCGCCCCTTTTCTAATGTCTCTCCCCTTCCCCTTTATCAGGAGCAGATTGAAGGGGCGAAGCCCCTTCAAAACCTGTATTTCCCCCTCTCCTTCACAAGGAGAGGGGGATTAAGGGGGTGAGGTTATCATTGCTCAAACATCGCCCCGATGGATTGCCCGCTATGAATACGGTGGATAGCTTCACCCAGCAGGGGGGCTATCGGTAGAACAGTAATTTTTGCCAGTTTCTTATTATTGGCGACGGGCACAGTGTCAGTCACGACCACCTCCTTCACCGGGCACGAGGCTATTCTCTGGATAGCTGGACCGGAAAATATGGGGTGGGTGCAGCAAGCATATACCTGCTTGGCGCCGTGCTTTATTAAGGTGGCGACAGTATCTACCAGTGAGCCAGCGGTATCTATTTCATCATCCATGGTCAGGGCTACCTTGCCTTTTACCTCCCCGATAACATTAAGCGTCTCCGTCTGGTCGATATTACCCAACCGTCTCTTTTCCATAATCGCCAGCGGGGCATTAAGCTTGGCTGCCAGGTCTCGGGCTCGTTTAGAAATACCGATATCAGTGGCCACCACCACCAGGTCATTAAAATCTTTCTTCTTAAAATAATCGCTCAGCAGGTAGAGAGCCGTCAGTTCATCAACGGGTATGTTAAAAAAGCCTTGAATCTGCGGGGCGTGCAAGTCCACGGTCAGCAGCCGATTGGCACCAGCTACCGTGAGCAGGTCAGCTATTAACCTGGCGGTTATCGGGACGCGGGGCTGGTCTTTTTTATCGGTGCGACTATAGCCGTAGTAGGGCACTACGGCGGTAATGCGCTCGGCCGAGGCACGCTTTAAGGCATCAATCATAATCAATAGCTCAACCAGGCTCTTATTGACCGGAGAGCAGATGGGTTGCACGACAAAAGTATCTCGCTGGCGGACATTATCCAGGATACGAACGAAGATATTTTCGTTACTGAACTCAAAAACCTCGGACCGGCCTAAGGGCATATCCAGATATTCGGTGATTGCCTGTGCCAGGGCCGGGTGGGCATTACCGGTGAACACTTTCAATTCGTCCATGTCATATCCTTTCTTTAATTCAAAATAGATGGCTTCATTATAGCACTATTTGTTATCCATCTCACCCCCTTTATCCCACTCTCCTTCAAAGGAGAGAGGGAAGATATTAAAAAGAGGGGCGTCAGCCCCTCTTAAACGACTCAGTTTGGCAGTAATGCCTTTTGGGAGAGGGTTTGAGAGAGGCTTTGCCTCTCTCAAACAAACAAATTCCCCTTCCCCTTAACAAGGGGAAGGGGATACAGGGGATGGGGTTATCAAATAATTTCAGTCATCAATCCCGGGTACCGGGAAGCGGGAACACATCTGGCTAACTGCCTGCCTTACCTGCTTTTCAATATTGGGCTTGTCCGGATTAGCGATTACTGCGACAATTAGTGAAGCAATCTGTCTTATTTCCTCTTTGCCGAAACCACGGGTAGTTACCGCCGGTGTGCCCAGTCTGATGCCACTGGTGATTATTGCCGGGCGTGGGTCAAAAGGAATGCTATTCCGATTAATAACAATACCGACCCTGCCTAGAGCCTCTTCGGCCTCTTTGCCGGTGACACCGCTTCCGCTGAGGTCGACCAAAACCAGGTGATTGTCTGTTCCTCCTGAGATGAGGCGTAACCCTAGTCGCTCCAGTTCACTGGCCAGAACAAGGGCGTTGTCCAGCGTGGCACGTTGATAGTCGGCGAAGTCAGGTTGCATCGCTTCGTGGAAGGCGACCGCTTTGGCAGCAACGGCCTGCATTAGGGGTCCGCCCTGCATTTGGGGAAAGACAGCCTCATCTATTGCCGCAGCCAACTGGCGGCGACATAAAATGAACCCGCTCCGGGGACCACGTAGCGTCTTATGGGTAGTTGAGGTTATGACATCGGCATAGGGTACAGGGGAAGGATGTAGACCGACAGCTATCATCCCGGCGATGTGCGCCATATCAACGATGAGTTTGGCGCCTACCAGGTCGGCAATATGGCGGAAGCGCTCAAAATCGATAATACGGGGATAAGCACTGGCGCCAGCGACAATCAGCTTGGGCTGGTGCTTTAAGGCCAGCCTCTCTAGCTCCGGGTAGTCAATCCTTTCTGTTTCCCGGTTAACACCGTAGAGGATAAAATTATATGATTTGCCGGAGAAGCTTACTTTATCACCGTGGGTAAGATGGCCACCGTGAGTCAGGCTCATGCCCATAACGGTATCACCATACTCTAATAGGGCATAATATACTGCCATATTAGCCTGAGTTCCGCTATGCGGCTGGACATTAGCGTGCTCAGCATGGAACAGCTCTTTTGCCCGCTCGATGGCTAAGGTTTCCACTATATCCATATTTTCACAACCACCATAGTAGCGGCGCCGGGGATAACCCTCAGCGTATTTGTTGGTTAGAAACGAGCCTTGAGCTTCAAGCACAGCCCGGCTGGCATAGTTCTCAGAAGCGATAAGGTTTACTGTTTCCTTTTGTCGCTTCGCCTCTAAATCGAGGGCATGGCTGATTTCCGGGTCTATTTGGCTTAAAAATTTCATTTTTCCTCCTGTTGAAGTCTACAACGGGGCACTGATGCTGTCAACAGGTAGAGAAGATTTCTAATAGAGATGATACCGGGATAGGCTTGAAAATATCCCACTAAATTGACTTGACATATTAGTCGTGTTATCATAGGCACAAGACTAATTAGGCTTTCCTGTTTAAGTTAGTAGTATAAGATGTCAGCGCTGGGCGAGCTTTATAAGGAAATCGCTGTCTGCCAGCGGTGCGGTTTGTTTAAGCATCGCACCAAAGCGGTACCAGGTGAAGGTCCCGAAGATGCTGAGATAATGTTTATCGGCGAGGCGCCGGGCTGGTACGAAGACCAGCAGGGACGTCCTTTTGTTGGCCCGGCGGGACAATATCTGGATGAATTACTGGCCTCTATTGGGTTGAAACGTGAGCAAGTTTATATCGCCAATGTGATTAAGAGTCGTCCCCCGCAAAACCGTGACCCGCTCCCGTCTGAGATTGCTGCTTGCCGACCATGGCTGGAACGCCAGATTGAGATAATCCGCCCCAGGATGATTGTAACCCTCGGGCGCTACTCGATGGCGATGTTCTTTCCCGGTAAGAGTATCGGTAAAATCCATGGCACCGCTCAAAAACAAGATAATATCGTTTACTATGCTATGTATCATCCGGCGGCGGCTCTTCATCAGCAAGGCTTGCGGCAAACGATAGGAGCCGATATGCTTAAGATTCCGGCACTCTTAGTCGAGGCGAAAAGTATGACTGAAGCCGCGCCACAGCCAGAGCAATTAAAGATGTTTGAGGTCTAAGACTGTGGCAACAGTAGTTAAAGAGGTTTGAGGTTTTAAGATACGACTATAGTACTAAAAGGGGTTGGCGGTTTGAAAAATGGCTAAACCAGGACTCAAGGTAATCCCCCTCGGTGGACTGAGTGAAATCGGCAAAAACATGATGGTGCTGGAGTATGAAGAGGACATCATCATCATCGATGCCGGGCTTATGTTCCCCGAGGAAGGGATGTTTGGCGTTGATTTAGTAATCCCTGATATTAGCTACCTGCTGGATAAGCAGGCAAGGATAAAGGGTATCGTCGTCACCCATGGTCATGAGGACCATATTGGCGCCCTGCCCTATCTGCTGCCTCAGCTTAATGCCCCTGTCTATTCCACCAAGCTTACCCGGGGTCTTATCTCGGTTAAGCTGAAAGAGCGGAAGGCGCTCTCGGGAGCCAGTCTAAAGGTAGTGCCGTTCGGTGAGAAGATTACACTGGGGAAATTCAGGGTCGAGTTCTTCCCGGTTTGCCACAGCATACCTGATGCTGCCGGTCTAATCATAACTACCCCGATTGGCACCATAGTTCATAGCGGAGATTTTAAGCTTGACTATACACCGGTTAGCGGCCAACCGACGGCGTTGTCGCGGCTGGCTCTGCTCGGGGGACAGGGGGTTTTGCTCCTCCTCGCCGACTCCACTTATGCTGAGCTACCCGGTTACACGCCGTCAGAGAAGGTGGTGGGTGAAACACTGGACCATATTATGGCTGAGGCACCGGGGAGAGTGATTGTAACCACCTTTTCATCACTAATTTCGCGTGTTCAGCAGGTTATTGATGCCGCCGCCAAACACCAGCGCCGTGTCTTTATTGTCGGGCGCAGTATGAGCGATACGGCACACATGGCGTTAGAATTAGGCTATCTTAAGGCACCGGATGGGGTCCTGGCCCGGATGGATGACCTGCGTGGTATGCCTCGTAACAAGGTTGCCTTTGTCACTACCGGAAGTCAAGGCGAGCCTACTTCAGCCCTGGTGCGTATGGCTAACCGGGACCACCGCCAGGTGCACATTCTGCGTGGTGATACCGTAGTTATTTCAGCAACTCCTATTCCGGGCAATGAAGGGCTGGTCAACAAGACAGTGGATAGCCTCTTCAAGCAAGGGGCACAAGTATTTTATGATAAGGTGGCACCGGTTCATGTCCACGGACATGCCAGCCAGGAGGAGCTAAAACTACTGTTAACTCTGGTCAACCCAAAATTCTTTATGCCTATCCACGGCGAATACCGCCATTTGAGCCTGCATGCGAAACTGGCTCAATCAGTCGGTATCCCTAAAGACAATATCTTCGTGCTCGAAGACGGTGATATCCTTGAGCTTGGTCCGCAGGCAGGCAAGATAGCCGGTAAGGTTGCTTCGAGTAACGTCTATGTTGATGGGCTAAGTGTCGGTGATATTGGCAGTGTTGTTCTCCGTGACCGGAAGATGCTATCGAAAGACGGAATAGTGATGGTGATTATCGCCGTTAACCGGCAAACCGGTAAGATAGTGGGGCGTCCCGATATTATCTCACGAGGTTTTGTTGATACCAGGGAATCCAAGGATATGCTCGATGAAAGCTGTGACCTGGTAGCCCGAGTCCTCGACCATGGCGGCGCCCACTCGGCTGATTGGGGCTTTATCAATACCAAGGTTAGAGATACATTGAACAAGTTTTATTATCAACAGACGAGACGCCACCCGATGGTGCTGCCCTTTATGGTCAAGGTGTAACCAATTAACGACTGAAACATTTGGCAAAGTCAATACTTAGGAAGATGATTGTTGAGCAACCTATCCCCCTGCCCCCTTCCCCCGTATTAAATACGGGGGAAGGGGGAGTGTAGTAAGAGAGGGGGCAATGCCCCCTCTCTAAAATCTCTTCCCCCTCTCCTTCACAAGGAGAGGGGGATAAAGGGGGTGAGGTTAGTAAACAATCTAAAGAGTAAGATGGCTAAGACGAAGTCTAAGAACGAGGGTAAATCCAGAGATAAGCCTCAAAGAAGGTCGTGGGGGAGTGGGCTGCTGCCTTTTATGCTACTCTCACCGTTCCGCTACTGGTACGTTACCTTGGGAGCCATCCTTCTAGCCTTCTTATACTGGCAATGGGCGGCGCTAACTTCATGGGCTGGCGGTGTCATCAAAGATACGCTGAGGCAGTTTGGTTGGGGGCTGGTCTTTATCATCAGCGCTGTGGCCGCTCTGGTCGGAGGGCTATGGCTACAGAAGCTAGCCTCAATGATACGTCGTTGGCACTACTGGCTGGCTGGTATTGCCTTTACCCTGGCCGCCTGGGGAGTACTGGCTTATTTTCCCGGAGAGGGTCTTCTCCGGGGGGTTAGCCTGGGGGGTAGCTTTAGCTTTGGTATCGTGGGCTACACGGATATTACCGGCATACTGCGGATACTGGGGTTAGTTATTATCGGTACTATTTTAGTCGTCCCCGGGGTCAGTTTCCGTCTGGCGGCCGGGTTAATCCGGTGGATAGGTAAACAATCTAAAAAGAGGCCGATTCCCGGGCTGGCCCGCCAGCCAAAGCCGTCACTACCTTCAGTGACCGTGATTCCTGAACTTCGGCGGATAGAGCCGGAAAGGAAAGCGGCCATCCCAACGGGCGTTTCTGCCCCGGCGGTAAAGGAACTGAAACAGGTGGCTCAGGAGGTATGGAAGAAGTATGGTGAATCGCCGGACCTGGTTACTATTGATGGTTGGCGGTTACCACCGATTGATATTTTAGATAGGTCTCCCGAAGTCCAGTTTAGTCAGGCTGACAATATGCACCGAGCCCGGCTTATCGAGGAGGCTCTCGCCAGCTACGGCGTTGAGGCTAAGGTGGCGCAGATAAACGAGGGGCCAACGGTTACTCAGTTCGGTGTGGAGCCAGGCTGGGACAGAAAGACGAAGGAAGTAAGAGAGAGAGATAAAGACGGCAATGTTAAAGTAAAGCTGGAAGAGGTGTCTAAAACAAGGGTTAAGGTTGATAGAATCAATTCACTGGCTAATGACCTGGCCCTGGCACTGGCGGCCTCCAGTATCAGGATTGAAGCCCCGGTGCCGGGTAAATCGGTAGTCGGCATTGAAGTGCCTAATACCGTTTCCAGCATGGTCAGCCTGCGTGGCGTCATCGAGACCAGCGTTTTTCAGAAAATGCAAGCCAGGTCCAAGTTAACTCTGGCACTGGGTAAGGGGGCTGGTGGTGAGGCGGTAACCGCTGACCTGGCGAGGATGCCGCATCTGCTGGTTGCCGGGGCTACCGGCAGTGGTAAGACGGTTTGCTTGAACTCTATTATCTGCTGCCTGCTGCTCTATAATACGCCTAATGATGTTAAGTTTATTATGATTGACCCCAAGAGGGTAGAACTGACCACGTTTAATAGTATTCCCCATCTGGTTGTCCCGGTTATCGTCGATACCGATAAAGCCCTGGGGGTACTGCGCTGGCTCAGCCAGGAGATGAACCAACGCTATCAAAAACTGGCTAGCGCCAGTAGCCGTAACATTGAGGGTTACAATAAAACCAGGCAGGGGGATGAGAAAATGCCCTATATGGTACTCATCATTGATGAACTGGCTGATTTAATGATGTCCGGTGGCGATGAGGTCGAGCAGATTCTATGCCGTCTCGCCCAGCTATCCCGGGCTGTCGGTATTCACCTGGTAGTAGCGACCCAACGCCCCTCAGTAGATGTTGTTACCGGCTTAATCAAGGCTAACTTCCCCACTCGCATTAGCTTCGCGGTTACCTCGCAAGTAGACTCACGTACTATTATCGATGGTGGCGGTGCTGAGAAGCTCCTGGGTAAAGGGGATATGCTCTACATGCCGACCGAGGCGGGTAAGCCGAAACGCCTCCAGGGGTGCTTTGTCTCTGATGCCGAGGCGGAGAGGCTGGTCTACCTCTGGGGAAGTCAGCGGCGGGAAGAGGCGCCCTCGCTAAAGCTGGAAGAGCTTGCCCCAACCGGCACTACTGCCCGAAAAGGGGGCTATCCGGCGGACTCACTCCTGGAGACCGCCCGGCAACTGGCGCGAGAACACCAGCACATCTCCGCCTCCTTCTTGCAGCGGCGCTTGCACATCGGTTACCCCCGCGCCGCCCGCATTATGGAACAGCTTGAGGAGGAGAGTGGTGAGGGGGAAGAGGAACAACTATAATAAGACCGGGGCGACGGGTAACAACGGCGGTGTTTCATCCCAAGTGCGACCCTCAAGCTCTCGCCCTGTCCTCTTTTTGTTTATGCCACCCCATTGCTTAAAGAAAAATAGCACTTTTTTCTCTTGGCACTGGTTGCGAATATCAATTACCCAAGACTTTTTCATAGGTCTAGATTTTGGCCCAGACTCACCTCCAACAATCACCCAGTCTATTCCTTCGAGACGCAGATTTGGAATCGTGCCGAGCAGAGGTTCTAGTGATAGAAACTTAACAGTCGCGCTTGTTCTCTGGAGGTGGTCAATACGATAGATATAATTTTGCGCTTCCACGGTGGCGCCCATCCAGATGTGTGGCATCCACGGAAGTTTTGGGCTAATGTCCATCAGTCTTTCCGTCCTCTTAGTAAGAATCTGATAACGATGCCAGTCTGCACGTCGCATAATGTCGAACACTCGAAGAATAAACTCATCTGGGACATTCTCATGGAATAAATCGCTCATGGAATTAACAAATATAGTCTGTGGTTTTCTCCATTTAAGAGGGAGTTCTAAGGCGTCTTCGTGTAAAGTGATGGAAAAGCCATTGGTATAATTAGGATTGCCCATTACTTTTAGGCGTAGTGCCATGCGCTCAGCATAGCAGTTGGCACACCCTGAGCTAATTTTGGTACATCCAGTAATAGGATTCCATGTAGAATCTGTCCATTCTATGGATGATGATAGCGCCATTATTTCATTCTCTATCCGCTATACTTTTTAAATATATTTGTTATGATGTTGTTGGCTATTTGCTGTTGGGTAGCAAAAAACAAGTAGTATATAGTAGCACTCTTAGAATTTCGCATAGGTAACGGCTTTGAAACATAAGTAAATTTAGCCACATCTTGAAGACGCTTCTTAAAGGCTAACGCGATTGTTCTGTTATTTCCCTTAATTCCCTTGACTTCTCCGAAGAGATTGGGAGTCGGACGATAGGCGGCTTTCTTCCAGGACTCGTCCCCCCAGTAGGTATTCATTCTTAGAATATCCGCGGGGTCTACGCCTTCAGGATTACGCCAAAATACGTTACGGTTCATAGCCATGACCGGAAAATTGAGAATCATATCAATGCTTTTCATTTGTCCAGCCGTCTCAATTACTTTCCAATCCAAGTCCAGCCCATATGGGTCAAGGAGGCAAAGCCCCCTACGAAAGTCTTTGTACATCACTCTTGGGAATACATCTGTCAATAATATCGAGTTACAATCTCCTTGAAGGACATGAGCCTCAGGGCGATCTGATATAAGTCTATTTAATTCAGCTACCTTAGCACCATCAGTATCAATAAAGTAGTATTCTTTGAAATGAGGCTTAATATCCAAAGCAATTTGAGGACTTCCACGTATAGGGTCTCTCGTAGTTCTTGAAATATGTGTACCTGAGCCGGCAAAGGCATCGATGTAGACATGATGAAACTCTGGATTCTTTCGGCTCGCAAGAATTTTGGAGTATGGCAAAGCATATTTTTCGATAATATCTAGCTTTATCTCAGACCACTTGCCAATTTCATCGAATACTAAAGCCATTTCAATTGGCATTATACGCCTGTGTGGAAGAGACAGCAAGTTGCTAATAAGGCTGTTCACTTCCCCCGCCGCTTCAACTCCGTCTGTGTTGGCTACCATTCTGCTGGTAGTGTCATGGCTCTTGTAGTATAATGGCATTAGGGAATAGCTTCACACCCCATCCGCTTGACCGACTGGCCGGTAACGAGTAAGATTATATGTTGGGTAAGAGATAGTGCCCCCGAAGCGGGGCAGGAACGGAGGCGAATTGAATGTCCCTTGAGACGAAGAGTACCACCGCTAAGCAGTATCGTATCGAAGAATACTTTATTAAAGAGGAACCTTTCTACCTGCCCCTGGGAGACGAGATTCAGATATTCGAGGCGGCCTACGCCCAGAAGGTGCCGGTTCTGCTCAAGGGGCCTACCGGCTGTGGCAAGACCAGGTTCGTCGAGTATATGGCTTATAAGCTGGGGCAAAAGGATGCCCTCTGTGCCTCGGAGGATGGAGGAATACCCCTGGTAACGGTGGCTTGCCACGACGACCTGACGGCCAGTGACCTGGTCGGGAGGTATCTCCTCGAGGGAGACTCGACAAAGTGGGTCGATGGGCCGCTTACCCGGGCGGTGAAAGCGGGTGCCATCTGTTACCTCGATGAAATTGTTGAGGCTCGCAAAGACACGACCGTTCTCATTCATCCCCTGACCGACCACCGCCGCTTCCTGCCTATCGAGAAGAAGGGAGAGGTAGTCGAAGCCAATGACGGCTTTCTGCTAGTAATCTCCTACAATCCAGGCTATCAGAGCGTGCTCAAAGACCTGAAACACAGTACCCGTCAACGGTTTGCTGCCATCGATTTTACCCATCCGCCCCGGGAACTGGAGAAGGAAATCATCCAGCATGAAGCCAGTACTTCCCCGGAAATAGCCGGCGAATTAGCCAAACTCGGGGAGAAAGTACGTAATCTGAGAGAGTATGGCCTGGAAGAGGGCGTGGGCACCCGTCTTCTCATCTACGCCGCCAGGATGATTGAAGCTGGAGTCTCGCCTCGCCGTGCCGCTGAAGTGTCCGTAGTCGCGGCGCTAACCGATGATGCTGAGATTCAACGGAGCCTTCGAGAAGTCGTCTCCGCTATCTTTGAATAGGCGGTCATTTTGGCTCAAAACAGTGCTAACAACCTGAGTCAGTTATCCGCTCGCGTTGAGCTTGAGCAGGTGAGTAGGCTACTACTCATGTATAGCCAGGCTTTGGCTGGCGCCAGGGTTCAAATTGACTGTTATCAGGGCTCGGGGTGGTGGCTGCATCCCGACATACCAGCCGCTAAGGGAACCACTATTTTCTTACCCCTCGCTGTGGACAGGTATGATTCTGAAGAGGAGAACTTTGCCTGGTACAAGGCGGCGGTTACCCATCAAGCTGGCCACATCGAATTCGGCACCTTTAATTTTTCCTTCGAAAAGGCCGCCGGTCTATTCCCCGGTCAGCCAGGGCAACGGCTCGCCAAAGACGAGGCTGACCTGACTGACATCGAGAGGTTCTTCAGTCTCTTCGACGACAGGGAGCTCGCCACCGGCATATTCGCCGTGGCCGAAGATATCAGGATTGATTACCGGCTGCAGCAGGAATACGCCGGCATCAGGGGCAGCTATCAGCGGATTCAGCGAGAGTCTCTATTGATGAGACCGCCTCTTGCCTCTCTGCCTCTGAGACGGGCTTTCCTTGAAATTCTCATCTGGGTGGGTCTCGGCAGCAAACCCCCGGTGCTGCCCGCTATTCTGCGCCGGCCCCTTCAATCAGCCCTACCAATCCTGCAGCGCCTGCAATCTCTGGAGGCGACCGTTGAAGATTCTGCCGAGGCTACTTTTCGTCTCTACCAGCTCAGCAGTGCTCTGCCTGAGCAGCGATTCCCCGTGGAACAGGGGGATGTGACCGGGTTGAATGAGACCGAATTGAACGGGACTGAGCTTAGCGTCGCCGCCAGTAGCGCAAACGAGCTGGACACGGAGCTGGCTTACCAGTCCCTGTTACAAATGGCATTACGGGGTAACTCGGATACTGAACCATTCTCCCTCGAGGATATCAAAAGGTTTGTCAACAGGGAAATAGAGCTTGGCGAGGTTCTGCGCGACCACTACCCCGCCGCTGCTTTCTATGTGAATGACTTCTCGGCTGGAAGCCAGGCAGAGGAAATCCCCTCGGATGAAGAGGAGGAAGACAGGCGTAAGCCCCGGGCTGCATTGGATGAGACCCTGGAAAAGGAAGAGGTGCGAACTTTTCTCTACGACGAGTGGGATTTCCGGACCTGTGGCTACCTGCCCGGATGGTGCCGCATCAGAGAGCTACCACTGCCCGACGGAAGTGCTGATTTCTTTAAGGAAACCCTGTCCCGTAACTCCTCACTTGCCCGGCAGCTTCGCAAGCAATTTGAAATGCTGGCGCCGCAAAATCTTAAAAAGTTGAGCAAACTTCAGGATGGTGAAGAAATAGACCTGGACGCTATGATTGAATCAGTCGTGGAGAGGAAGGCCGGGCAGACACCTAATGAGAAGATATACTGGAAGAAAATGAAGATACAGCGGGATGTGGCCGTGGTCTTCCTCATTGACATGAGTGCTTCTACCTCTGAAATAATTAAGGACAACGATGAAGGAGGGGACTACCCCGATTGCCGTCCCGATACTATGGAGGTACCGTCGCCATCAGGAGCCGACCGTAGTGAAGAGCTGGCGAAACGTCCCCGGCGGCGGGTAATTGACGTTGCCAAGGAAAGCGTGGTCTTGATGGTAAATGCCCTGGAGATTATCGGTGATTGTTACGGAGTTTATGGCTTTTCCAGCTCTGGTCGGGATAATGTTGAGCTACAGGTTATCAAAGAGATGGATGAGGCCTTTTCTGGCACTGTGGAGAGGCGGATAGCCAGCATCAGGCCGCTCTTCAGCACCAGAATGGGGCCAGCCATCAGACATGCCATCTCAAAGTTAGAGGCTAGTGATGCCGCGACTAAAATACTCTTCCTGGTTAGTGATGGCTACCCTCAGGACAGGGACTACGGCCAGGACAGCGACGATAAAGAGTACGCCCTCCGTGATACCGAAATGGCTTTTGTTGAAGCCAAGCGGAAGAATATCGTGCCCTTCTGCCTTACTATTGATGCCGCGGGATATGATTTCCTGAAAGATATGTCCCACGATATCGACCATGAGGTGATTCTTGATGTCAAGTCTCTTCCCCGGCACCTGCCCATCCTCTACAAGAGGTTGACCTCCTGATTACTTGCTCCCGACATCTGCTATTTACCAGGTGACATCAGTGGCTAGTGTCTAGTCCCGCAAATAAGTTGAAATTATGCCAATGTGGACAAATGCTGAAAGTGATGAGCAGACTCACAAATGGCGCCATGCCTTGTTTGTAACCTATCCCCCTG
The DNA here is from genome assembly GCA_016199495.1 of Chloroflexota bacterium. Taxonomy (GTDB): domain Bacteria; phylum Chloroflexota; class Dehalococcoidia; order Dehalococcoidales; family UBA2162; genus JACQGQ01. The sequence goes on along the minus strand of JACQGQ010000037.1, from coordinate 3,107 downwards.
CCCCCTTCCCCCGTATTTAATACGGGGGAAGGGGGAGTAAAAGAAAGAGAGGGGGCGAAGCCCCCTCTCTAAAATCTCTTCCCCCTCTCCTTTCAAGGAGAGGGGGACACAGGGGGTGAGGTGAGTAAATAATTTGAGCTGTTGATGAAAGCTATTTATGAGACTGAACACTAGCATTCTGACGGCTGCGATTAGTGCTCTGCCCATAGCCTAATTGCTTGGCTCTGTCAGTCCAGCCACGGTCAGTTTTGAAAGGTATTCCTTTCTGCCCAACCCCGTAGGTCCACTCACACCAGAATTCTTTACATACTTTCGGCTTGGTATCCTGGATTGTGCAGGTAAATTTATCCTGACTAACTCTCCTAATAAACGGGCAATAGCCAGACCCTTCGCTACCGTCGATGCTTATCCAGAGGTCACCATAACCTCGCAGTACAGGTACCGAAGCATAGCGGAGGATATCTGACCGACCTTGCTGTGCCCATCGCCTGAGGTCGCTGGGCTTCGTAATTAAAATAACGGGCGCCCGGCAGCACTTACCGCACGTGGAACACTTTGGTCTCTTCCTGGGTTTATCGGTCATCGCCGCTTCACTTTCCCGGCTGTTTCTCCTTCTCGTTCCTCAGCTTGTTTATCCGCTTGAGAATAGCTTCCTTGTATATCCTCACCAGCCCTTTTCCGTGCTGGGGTATTCGCTCTCGCTTTTGCTTGAGTTTCTTTTCCCGGCGCTCCTGTCTGGTTTCCGTCTGGTTATCTGCCACTTTTTATCCCGGTGTAGTCAAATTCCTTTCTTAGCTCGATGATGCGGTCGCGCAGCAGCGCCGCCTTCTCGAATTCAAGGTTTCTGGCGGCTGTCTTCATCTGTGCTTCCAGGTCTTTGATGAGACGAGCGATGTCTTCTTTAGCCAGAGGCGCTGCTACGTAGGGAGTTCTGGTTTCGGCCACCTGCTTCACCCGCTCGGTAATATCTTTGATGGCTTTTCTGATTCCCTGGGGAGTGATGCCGTGTTCGGCATTATAGGCTTGCTGAATCTGGCGGCGGCGGTGTGTTTCATCAATGGCTGCTTGCATGGATTTAGTAATTGTGTCCGCATACAAAATGACATGCCCGTCGATATGCCGTGAGGCACGCCCCATAGTCTGAATCAATGACTTCTCCGACCTCAGATAGCCCTCCTTGTCCGCGTCCAGAATAGCTACCAGGCTCACCTCGGGCAGGTCCAATCCCTCCCGCAGCAGGTTGATGCCGACGACAATATCATAAACACCGAGGCGAAGGTCACGCAGTATCTCCACCCTCTCCAGGGTATTAATCTCGGAGTGAAGGTAGTGGGTCTTCATTCCCAGCTCGATTAAATAGTCGGCCAGCTCTTCGGCCATCCTCTTGGTCAGGGTAGTTACCAGGCAGCGCTCGCCTTTATCGACCCGCCTCTTAATCTGGTCGATGAGGTCGTCAATCTGTCCCCTGGTTGGCTTGACCTCAACCGTAGGTTCCAGCAGACCGGTCGGGCGGACTAATTGCTCCACCACCTGCTGACTGTGGCTATACTCGTAATCGGACGGTGTCGCCGAGGTGTAGATAACCTGGTTGATGCGCTGCTCAAACTCATTAAAGCTGAGCGGGCGATTATCCAGAGCCGAAGGCAGACGGAAGCCATATTCTACCAGTGTTTCCTTGCGGGCACGGTCGCCGTGGTACATGCCATGAAGCTGGGGTATGGTCATGTGTGATTCATCGAGAAAGAGGAGAAAATCGTCCGGGAAGTAGTCGAGCAATGTCCAGGGGGCACTGCCGGGGGCACGCCCGGAGAGGTGGCGGGAATAGTTTTCCACGCCGGCGCAGTAGCCGGCTTCCCGGAGCATTTCCATATCGTAGTTGGTTCGTGTCTCCAGCCGGGCGGCTTCAACCAGTTTGCCTTGCTGCCTCAGCTCGTTCAGCCTCTCCTCCATCTCCCGTTGGATATTCTCGATAGCCCGCATCAGCTTAGCCTGCGAGGTAACAAAGTGCTTGGCGGGATAGATGTCCACCGAGTCCAGCTCAGCCAGTAGCTCGCCGGTTAACGGCTCTATCTGCACAATACGTTCCAGGGTATCGCCGAAGAACTCAGCCCGCAGGGCTAGCTCCTCGTAAGCCGGCTGTATTTCCAGGGTATCGCCGCGCACACGGAACTTGCCCCGGCTGAAGTCCATGTCATTGCGCTCATACTGCATATCTACCAGCTTGTGCAGAAGCTGGCTCCGGTTATAGCTATCGCCCCGTTTCAGGCTACAGACAAAGCTGTGGTACTCCTCTGGCGAACCCAGGCCATAGATACACGATACCGAAGCCACGATAACCACGTCACGGCGCTCAAAAAGGGCACGGGTGGCGGCGTGGCGCAGTTTATCGATCTCTTCATTGACATCGGCGTCCTTCTCGATATAGAGGTCGGTCCGCGGGATGTAGGCTTCCGGCTGGTAGTAGTCGTAATAGCTGACGAAGTATTCCACGGCGCTGTTGGGGAAGAACTCCTTGAACTCGGTGTAAAGCTGGGCGGCTAAGGTCTTGTTGTGGCTGATGACCAGGGTCGGCTTCTGCGCCCGGGCGATAACATTAGCCATGGTGAACGTCTTACCGCTGCCGGTAACCCCGAGTACTGTCTGGTGCTTGAAGCCGCGCTGCAACCCCGCCACCAGCTTCTCCACCGCCTGTGGCTGGTCCCCGGTCATCTTAAAATCAGCAACGATTTCAAAGTCTGGCATGATAAACTCTTATAATTCTGGCGGACTATCCCGCAGCGGATAAGGTAAAGAGCAGGCCTATCAGGCTGCCGAAAATTGCCCCTGACCAGGGGCTGACGCCGAATCGTCAGCCGATACCGGCACGCTTGCCTGAATAACCGATGGCGCTACCGAGGAGAGCCCCGCCCATGATGCCAATAAAAATAGCCATTTTTATCCTCAGCCTCCCTGTAATGCTACCAGCCAGCACTGCCGTCTGGCCGTGATTTAAGCAGAAAACGGTGGACTTCTCTATAAATAGTATATCCTTTTTGTGCTGCTGACTTCAATCAGGGGGTTTATCTACCTCACCCCCTGTGTCCCCCTCTCCTTCAAAGGAGAGGGGG